>JBGTDP010000246.1:0-7121 GCA_041748255.1 Thermosynechococcaceae cyanobacterium
ACCCACTGATCATCATCATCCTGCTTGTAAACCCCCCGCGAGTTAGAGCGAACTAAACCCTGCTTTACTCTCTGCAAGTCAGCCAAAGTCTGGACAAACCCCAACAGCACCAGCTCCAGGCGCGTGGTCCGGGTGTAATCCTTTTCATTCGGGTAGGGGGGAGAGGTAATCACTGCATCAACCGAGTTGGCAGCCAGCTCCCCAAGGATTTGGCGAGCATCCCCTTGATAAACCCTTGCTAAAAGAGGTTTGGTTTGAAGCGGCTCTAGATCCCGAGCGATCGTGGTAATTTCAGCCAGCCAAACGGCCAGAACTGGCGCATCCGGCTTTGGCGCCCCCACCCCCACCTCAGGCCCAAACCTCAGGTTGCCAATTGAGGTCACCAGGGCTTTGGCGAGAGCCAGGCGTTCCAGGTCAGTATAGCGACCATTTTCTTTTTGAATGCCCTCCAGCAGCACCAGAGTCTTGTGCAGGGGCAGCGGACTAATCGAACCCTTGAGCAGCAGTTTCAGACTCTCAGGGGCTAGCGATCGCAGTGGCGTTAGCGCCGAGTCCAACTCTGCTTCAGCCCCAACCGCCAGTTGTGTGCTATGGCTAACTAGACCCTCTGGGTCCACCGACCAATTTACCTTGGCGCGGCTGGCAAATGCCGCCATCGGATTTGCCTCAATCCCCACACTGGAAATCCCCTGCTTTTGACATTCCACCAGGGTTGTCCCAGTCCCACAGAAGGGGTCCAAGACCCTTTGACTAGATTCAACCCCAAAATCCTTAAGATACTCCCGGACCAAATGCGGCGGAAACGAAAGCACAAATCGATACCAGTCGTGGACCGGGCGATCCGCTGCCGCTAGCTTGTTGTTCCCATTCCTGCTGCCAGCCTCAGACGGGGTCCCTTGCATTCAAAGAATTAAATAATTTCCTCAGCATCATTAACCAGCCATTAGACCATCAACCTTAGCCGCACAGATAAAATCATTCTCAGATAACCCATCAATGGCATGGGTGCTAAAGGTGACATTGCACTGGTTATAACTGACTTCTAAATCAGGATGATGCCCCTCTTGATTGGCAATCCAGGCGATCGCATTCACAAACGCGATCGTTTGATAGTAATTCTTAAAGTCAAACTGCCGCGCGATCGCCTTGTGATCCTGTTTCAGGGACCAACTTCCATCTATCTGCTGAAGCATTTCCTGGGTTTGCTGAGGCTGTAGTGGCGAAACACCGCCCTCACAGGGTTGACAACTTTTAGTCGCTAAACTGTTCATCTAAATCTCCTTGGGGCGCTAAGGCAATTTTCTGACTATAGCCTCTGTTTAAAAGAGTAATCAACATTCCCCCTGTCAACAAAAGATTAAAGCTAGGAGCCTTCAATGGCTTAGGCAAGTTCAATTAATTTGGTCCAGAGTTTCGGAGAATCAGCTGGAATCCTCCCCTTGATCTCTAAAGGCAAGGAGACATTGAATTTGGTATTACTTCTCAGGTCGATTTCGAGGCGGTAGCTCTCGACCTTGATAAAACTGTTTCTCCAGCCGGCCCAAACCAAACCAGGCTAAGAGAACTGCCAGAGTTGCCCCCGCTGCAATTACTGTTCCCCCAAGCAGGGCCAAAAGTATCGCCGCTACCAGCACCAGTCCAATTCTCAACTGTTGAACCCTGGCCAGCGCTCTCCGGCAACTGGCGCATTTAATTGTGTGGGAATAGTAGCGATCCAGCAGCTGATCTGGTGGCAAAGCTGGTGGTAAAGCCTCCCCTTCAAAAGGATCAGCCTGGTAATTATTCACCCACTTGCGCAGCTCAGCCACAAAGGCATCTGCTTGGGTAGGCAAATAGAATGCCTGGGCAAAACACCCACTGCCCCCCGCTGCCTCTAGGTAGCGCTCCTGTTTATGCAAAAAGATCTGGTCATCTTCTAAGACACTGTTTTGACCGATGTGAGAGTACCAGCGGGGCGTCCACCGGATCAAGCGACCCGGCCACTTCGTCGCAAACTTAAACGGAAACCGGGCAAAGATCCGACACTCTCCCTTGCGAATCGGGGTGGCATAGACAACCGTTAAGGTTCTGCCAAACTGCCTAGAGGTCAGATCATGCCACATTAGCCCTGGGGCCATGAAGTGGGTATCCTGGCGTCCTAGCGTACCCCGACGGGGTCCTTCTTGCCATAGTCCCTGAAAGCCTTGGCGGCCGGAAGTAACCACCTCTAGGTCCACCGGACCGGCATTACTCCGGTTGCCCACAGACCGATGATGCGTGTAGGGAATATGACTAGCGTCGAGGACATTTTCCATCAGAGTTAGCGCGTCGTAGGGCAGATCTCGAAAGGTGTCGATGCAGACCCACTCGTCAGTAGCCTCTTCTAATGCCTGAATAGTTGGCACTCTCACGTTTGCTGCGTTCTCTGGCTGACCCGGATAGACGAACAGTAACCCCTGGTGAGCAGCTGTTGGCAAAGTAGTGGCACAGGCCCGTCTAGATACGTTAGCGGTGCCCTGATCCTGCTGGGGAATCCGATTGCATTCCCCAGCCCCAGAAAGAGCCCAGCCATGGTAGGGACACTCCAGCAGGCCATCCTCAGCAATTCTGCCCTCTGAAAGCGGTGCCAGCCGATGGGGGCATTTATCCTCAAATACCCGCCAGGTTTGATCGGTCTTGTCCCACCAGATCACCAGATCTTCACCCATCAGGGTAAAGGTTGTGGGCTTCGATTGATCAAGGTCCTCAAGGTAGTAGATCGGGTACCAAGCTTCCCGACCATCAAATTTTGTTGAATCTGGCCCCCCAGCCGGGATCTGATCCACTTGGGGGCTGTTGTTAGGACTCTCCTCTGAAAATTCTTGACTAACTGAGGGTTCTAAGGCTTGCTGTTGTGAAGTTGAGAGCGTATCTTGAGTGGCCATTGGCGATTGTCTTTAGTTTCTTTTGGCTGCTTTTAGTCTAAGCCTGCGTAAAATCTTGAGAGGGACCTGATCTTTGCTCTATGCCAGCAAGACGTATTGCCCCAGCCAATCAAGCCTAGAAACTCTTCCCAATAATATCCTTGAATCCTAAAGTCCCATTGCCCTGGCAACTACATCCAGCTCCGGTTTAACGCCCTGCTTGAACTGGTCACTACCAAGTTTCAAGGCCGTGTCTGGGTCCTTGAGGCCATTCCCCGTCAGCACGCAGACAACTGTTGCCCCAGGCGGAATCTGATCTTTGAGTTTTAGCATTCCGGCCACCGAAGCGGCACTGGCTGGTTCACAAAAGATGCCTTCCTGAGTGGCTAAAAGCCGATAGGCAGCCAGAATTTCATCGTCAGTAACAGTGTTAAAGTCGCCTTGACTGGCCTCTTGAGCAGCGATCGCCCGCTGCCAGTTGGCTGGATTACCAATCCGAATTGCCGTGGCCACCGTCTCCGGGTGCTTGACAATCTGCCCCTGAACAATCGGGGCAGCCCCCGCGGCTTGAAATCCCATCATCCGGGGCAACTGATCACACTTTTGCTCCTGGTGATACTGGCAAAACCCCATCCAGTAAGCCGTTATGTTCCCCGCGTTGCCGACCGGGATGCACAGCCACTCCGGGGCCCGGCCTAAAACATCAACGATTTCAAAAGCAGCGGTTTTTTGCCCCTCTAGCCGGTAGGGATTGATCGAGTTTACCAGCGTCACAGGGTGGGTTTGGGCTAACTGCTGGACAATCGCTAGGGCCTGATCAAAATTGCCTTGAATCGCTAAAACTTCTGCCCCATAAAGCAGGGCTTGGGCTAACTTACCCAGGGCAACATAGCCCTCTGGAATTAAAACAAAGGCTCGCAGCCCCGCCCGGCGGGCATAGGCGGCGGCAGAGGCGGAGGTATTCCCGGTACTGGCACAGATTACCGCTTGGGCTCCGGCTTCCTTGGCCTTGGAGACTGCCAGGGTCATTCCCCGGTCCTTAAAGCTGCCGGTGGGATTGAGGCCATCAAACTTGACCAAGACCTGCACATCTTTGCCAATCTGGGCAGCGATCGCCGGCACTGGAATCAGGGGAGTATTCCCCTCCTGAAGGGTGATTACCGGCGTTGTCTGGGTCACTGGCAGGTAGGGACGATAGGTCTCAATCAGACCCGGCCAACCCTGGGAGCGAGCTTGATGGGTACTCAGGCTTACAGTCACAGTAGATTATTGCTTCAGCGAAACGAGCATCCCTTAGTTTAACCCGTCGAGCTGGCTGGATTATAAGGGTTTGGTTGAAATTGCCCAGCATCATCCCTTCTATGATCCAAAGCTTGTTTATTCCAAGGTATGAATAGATTAACCCTCCAGCCTAATGCTCTGATAAGGTGCAGATCTCAGCAGCTCTAAGAGTGAGATTCAAGCGCATCTCAATTACTCAAGCCCACTAACTTTTCGCTCAGTTCCCACAGGCGCTTTGCTTTCTGGTCATCAAGGGCTTCATTAGACACCTCTTGCACAAAGGAGGCACGCCCTTTTTGCTGTCGATTTCCCCAGCTCCAATACATTCCAGACTCTTTATAGTCAGGATCAGCAACCACCGCTGCCACCCGCTCCCCGGCCAATTCCTGGGAGACATACCCGCCAGTAATATTTTTCTGAAACAAAGGAAAGATCTTGCGAAACAGAGGATAGTGGTTGCGAAATAGCGGCGTGTCCGCCACACATCCGGGGTAGAGAGAGCTAAAGGTTATCCCCGTTGAGTCATGATAGCGCCGATGCAGCTCCCTCATGGTTAATACATTGCAGAGCTTACTGTCCTTATAAGCTTTGCCGGATTTAAACTTTTTACCGTTGATCATCGCAATGGGCGCTTTGAACCCGGCCTCGAACCCTTGCAGCTCCCCTAAATCTGGCGGCGCTGGAATCGGGATCTTGCCCCCTAACTCCTTAGGGTTAGCGGTCACAGTGCCTAAAATAATCAGCCTGGGCTCGGAGGTGGCTGAATGCTTCAGGTCCTCTAGCATCAGGTGACACAGGAGGAAATGGCCCAGGTGATTGGTGGCCACACTTAATTCATAGCCGTCAGCACTTCGCTGCGGCTCCTTTGCCAAAGGCAAATACACAGCCGCATTGCAAACTAATCCATCCAGAGACTTGCCGGTTTCCCTAAACGCCTTCACAAACTCCCGCACACTTGCTAAGCTCGCCAGGTCAAGGTGCAGGATGGTGTAGCTATCCTGGGGGATTCCTACGGCTTGGGCAGCTTCTTGGGTCTTATTTAAATCTCGACAGGCCATGATCACGTGCCATCCTTTGGCAGAGATCGCCTTGGCGGCATATAGCCCCACTCCTGAGGAGGCTCCTGTGATTACAACTGTTTTTGTCTGTTCTGCCATTTTAAAAAGCTTCGTTGATAAATCAGTGTTTGTTCTCTAGGATCTCACACCCCAGAGTCACCGGGGCTGATTTGTTGCAATGCTTAAGTTATGAAGTTTAATTCTAATGAAAGAGGCTAGCGGAACAGCCGCAGAGATTTGTGCTTGTTCATAAGTGTTTTGCTGCGCCACTCTGGGGATGATCGGTGGGAGAATTTAATCTCTGCTCTGCTTGCGATCGCAGCTACACTTTAGTTACGATGAGAAACTTGGTCTAATTGATCTCTCCACTGGCAACAGAAAAGCACTATGGCGAAGCGAACGCAACTAGTTTTAAACCAATATGTCAACAAACTGGGTCAGCCCGGTGATGTCGTCGACGTTGCCCCTGGCTATGCCCGTAATTTCTTAATTCCTCAAGGGTTAGGGATGCCAGCCACCCGTGGTGTACTCAAGCAAGCAGAACGGCTGCGGGCAGCTGAAAAGCAACGCCTTGAAGAACAAAAACAAGCGTCTCTGCAGATTAAGAGTCAGCTCGAAGCAATTGATAACCTGGTGATTCCCAAACAAGCTGGGGAACAAGAGTCTATCTTTGGCAGCGTCACCGATCGCGAAGTTGCCGCGGCAATTTTAGAGGTCACTGGTCAAGATCTAGATCGGCGCAATATCATGGTTCCAGAGATTCGGAATTTGGGAACCCATCATGTTGATATCAAGCTGCATCCTGAGGTAACCGTTTCCCTGCCCATTGAAGTGGTTTCCCAGTAACAGGTCCTATCGGCCCACCATGGTTCAAGAACTTAATTTTCAGGTCACTAGCGATCGCCTCCCCCCCCAGAATGTTGAAGCAGAAGAGTCAATTTTGGGGGGGATTTTGCTTGACCCAGAGGCTGTGGGCCGAGTTGCCGATCTGGTGCGCCCGGAAGCCTTTTATCTGAGCGCCCATCAAGAGATCTACCGGGCCGCTTTAGCACTCCATGCCCAGGGCAGCCCCACTGATTTAATGTGCGTGACCGCCTGGTTGCAAGATCATGATCTGCTTGCCAAGGTTGGCGGCCAAAACAAACTTGCTTACCTGGTTGATCGCACCGTTAGCGCTGTCAATATTGACAAGTACGCTGCCCTGATCAAAACCAAGTATCTGCGCCGCCAACTGATTAAAGCCGCCGGTGAAGTCGCTGAGTTAGGGTATGAAACTGCCGCTGAACTAGAAACGGTTCTTGATCAATCCGAGCAGAAAATTTTTAGCGTTACCCAAGATCGGGTTCAGCAGGGATTGGTCGCCACAGAGGATATCCTTGCCACCACCTTTGCAGAGCTAGAGCAGCGATCGCTGGGGAATGTCCTCCCCGGACTTTCCTGCAATTTCTATGATCTAGATGCCATGACCCAGGGCTTTCAACGCTCTGATCTGATCATTATAGCTGGCAGACCTTCTATGGGAAAAACAGCCGTTGCCCTCCAAATTGCCCGCAACATTGCTGAAATCCATAAGCTAGCGGTGGCAGTCTTTAGTCTAGAGATGTCTAAAGAACAGCTGGTGCAGCGGTTATTAGCCCGCGAAGCCCGAATTGACAGCAACTACCTCCGGGCCGGTCGCATAACTCAAGCCCAGTGGGAGCCCCTGGGTCATGCGATCAGTATGCTCTCACAATTGCCCATTCATATTGATGACACCCCCAACCCAACCCTGGGAGAAATTCGCTCCAAAGCCCGGCGGCTTCAGGCCGACCAAGCTGGAGGCTTGGGGATGATTGTCTTAGATTACCTGCAACTGATGGGGGGAGATGGTAGCGATGGTCGGGTGCAGGAGCTCTCAAAA
>JBGTDP010000247.1:0-4010 GCA_041748255.1 Thermosynechococcaceae cyanobacterium
TGAAATCACCGCTGATATCTTCCGGTACGTTGACCCAGAAACCCAGCAACCGCTGGTGGATTTGATTCTTGATGCGGCGGGGCAAAAAGGAACTGGACGTTGGACGGTGGTGGGAGCCTTGGATCTGGCGGTGCCGATTCCAACAATGACGGCAGCGGTGAATGCCCGGATTGTGTCTTTTTACAAGGAAGATCGGGTGGCAGCGGCCCAAGTGTTATCAGGGCCGCAAACCAAGTTTAGTGGCGATCGCCAAGGCTTTATTGATAAGATTCGCGATGCGCTTTACTGCTCAAAGATCTGCTCCTACGCCCAGGGAATGCAACTGCTGAGTGTGGCCTCAAAAGCCTATGATTACCATCTCAATCTGAGCGAAACTGCCCGGATTTGGAAAGGGGGGTGCATTATTCGCGCCGGCTTCCTGAACAAAATTAAAGATGCCTTTGCCCAAGATCCGGACCTGCCGAATCTGCTCTTAGCCCCTGAGTTTAAGCAGACTATCTTAGATCGGCAGATGGCCTGGCGGGAAGTAATTGCCGAGGCAGCTAAGCTGGGAATTCCAGTGCCAGCCTTTAGTGCTTCCCTGGATTACTTTGATAGCTACCGCAGTCAACGCTTGCCCCAAAACCTGACCCAGGCCCAACGGGATTACTTTGGTGCCCACACCTACGAGCGAACTGACAAACCAGGAACTTTCCACACTGAATGGACCCAAACCGACCAAGCCTCACTGCAAACTGGCACCACCGACTAAACTTGCTGCAAACCCCCCACAGCGGCTACCACTGGGATGGCACTAGCCGCCGCTTTTTTGAAGGCTGGTATTACCGGGTGACTCTGCCTGAGCCCGGTCAGACCTTTGCCTTTATGTATTCCATTGAGGACCCGATTGGCGGTAAATCCCATAGTGGCGGCTCTGCCCAAATTTTGGGGCCGGAGGATACCTACCTCTGCCGGACCTTTCCGGAGGTGAACCAGTTCTGGGCCTGGCCTGATCGGCTGGGCTTGGGACACTGGGGCAAAACAGATTTGCAGCAGCAACCGGGCTACCTGCAGCCGGATCAATTTCACTCCCATGTCCAGCAGGGCTATCAGGGGACAGCTACCCTGCACCAGGGCAGTCTTTATGATCCTGGGACTGGGCAAACCACCCGCTGGGAGTATACCCTTAAGCCGGTTTATGGCTGGGGCGATCCGGCTGGTTCTCAGCAGTCCACCGCTGGCTGGTTGTCCCGCTGGCAAATTTTTGAGCCGGGCTGGCAAATTCTCATGGCCCATGGGCTAGCCACGGGTTGGATTGAGTGGGAAGGTGAGCGCTATGAATTTGCCCATGTCCCTGCTTACGCCGAGAAAAACTGGGGCGGGGCTTTCCCGCAAAAATGGTTTTGGCTCAACTGCAATTGTTTTGAGACCCAACCCGGCCTAGTCCTGACTGCCGGAGGCGGTCGGCGGGGAGTGCTCTGGTGGATGGAATCGGTTGCCATGATTGGGCTTCACTACCAGGGAAGGTTCTATGAGTTTGTACCCTGGAATGCCAAGGTGGAATGGGATATTGCCCCTTGGGGTCACTGGCAGATGCAGGCGCAAAATTCTAATTATGCGATCGAGATAATAGCTACAACCAACCGTAACGGCACCCGTTTGCGGGCTCCCACTGAAGAAGGATTAATTTACTGCTGCCGGGACACGATGCATGGGGAACTAACCCTACGCCTGCGAGACCGCACAGGGGAAGTAATCTTAGAAGCCCATAGTTCTCTCTGTGGCCTGGAAACCGGAGGTGGTCCCTGGCAGGGTTCTTGGCAAAATCTATCAGAGTCCTAACCCAACTGTTATGATATTTCTGATTCTCTTGGGGCTGTGGCTCAGATGGATAGAGCAAGCGCCTCCTGAAATGTCGGGCACCGCGAAAGAAACTTCGCGGCTGAATGTGGTCAAATTCGGTGAACCCTAAAAAGTAAGTCATTCCTTGGCAGAACTTCATGGGAATACCGAGCCAAGCCTAGATTAAACCTGTTCATCAGTGAAACAGAGAATTCTGATCTAGGAAGGTGTAGAGACTAGACGGCCACCACCTAAGGGTTAAGCAACCTAGGGTGAAGATATAGTCCAGAGAGTGGGGAAACTCACACCAATCTGAAGCGCTAGGTCGCCGGTTCGAATCCGGCCAGTCCCGCTAAACCAGACACTTTAAACTTTCGGGGCACCAGCTGAAACGAAAGTTTACCTGCATCCCGTTAAGTGATACCTTGAGAGGTGGCGATTTTTACCGCTAGACTGCCGCTAATCGCAACCCAGTAGGTCATCACTTAAAGTAGGCGCGAGCATGGTCACCACCACAGAAAAGCAAAATATTGGCTACATTACTCAAATTATTGGTCCGGTTGTAGATGTGGGATTTCCCCCCGGCAAAATGCCCCGGATTTACAATGCCCTAGTTGTTCAGGGCCAGAATGAATCTGGTGAAGATGTCTCTGTCACCTGCGAAGTCCAACAGTTGCTGGGCGACAATCAAGTTCGAGCTGTGGCAATGAGTGGCACAGATGGTTTAATTCGGGGGATGGAAACAACTGACACTGGGGCACCGATTACTGTTCCAGTGGGTGAAGCCACCCTGGGGCGGATCTTTAATGTTTTGGGTGAGCCCGTGGACCAAAAAGGTCCGGTTGAAGCTGAAGCAACCTTGCCGATTCACCGCTCAGCCCCAGCCTTGACAGAACTAGAAACCAAACCTTCTGTGTTTGAAACCGGTATCAAGGTGGTTGACTTACTGACGCCCTATCGCCGGGGGGGCAAAATTGGTTTGTTTGGGGGTGCAGGGGTTGGCAAAACCGTGATCATGATGGAATTGATCAACAATATTGCCACGAACCATGGCGGAGTGTCTGTGTTTGGTGGAGTGGGCGAGCGCACCCGGGAAGGAAATGATCTCTACAACGAGATGATTGAATCAGGGGTGATCAACAAAGACGATCTCAATAAGTCAAAGATTGCCTTGGTCTACGGGCAGATGAACGAACCCCCCGGCTCTCGGATGCGCGTTGGCCTGACCGCCCTGACCATGGCCGAGTACTTTCGTGATGTTAATAAGCAGGACGTGCTGCTGTTTATCGACAATATTTTCCGGTTTGTGCAGGCCGGCTCAGAAGTTTCAGCTCTGCTGGGTCGGATGCCCTCAGCCGTTGGCTACCAGCCAACTCTGGGGACAGACATGGGAGACTTGCAAGAGCGAATTACCTCCACGACAGACGGTTCGATTACCTCAATTCAAGCAGTCTACGTGCCTGCAGATGACTTTACGGACCCAGCACCAGCCACAACCTTTGCCCACCTGGATGGCACCACCGCCCTTTCTCGGGGGTTAGCCTCTAAAGGAATTTATCCAGCTGTGGATCCCTTGTCATCTTCTTCGACGATGCTACAACCGACGATTGTGGGTGAAGAACATTACAATACGGCCCGTGAGGTGCAGTCAACCCTGCAACGCTATAAAGAACTGCAGGATATCATTGCGATTCTGGGCTTGGATGAATTGTCAGAGGACGATCGCTTGACGGTCGCCCGGGCCCGCAAGATTGAGCGCTTTTTGTCTCAACCCTTCTTTGTGGCAGAAGTTTTCACAGGGTCCCCCGGCAAGTATGTTCCCCTAGAAGAAACCATTAATGGCTTCCAAAAGATCCTACGTGGTGAGCTAGATGAGTTGCCCGAACAGGCTTTTTATCTAGTCGGAAATATCGACGAGGCGGTTGCCAAAGCCGAGAAAATGAAGTCCGAAGGCAAATAGAAGTTATCTAGTGACCAGAAATGGGTTTTGAGTAGCATCACTCAAAACCCATCGCAATTTGGAGAAAGTGTATGAGCTTAACGGTTCGCGTTGTCACCCCAGATAAAACCGCCTGGGATTCAGAGGCTGAAGAAGTTATTTTACCCAGTACGACTGGTCAGTTGGGGATTCTCAGTGGTCATGCGCCGCTGATGACTGCCCTAGAAACTGGGGTGATGCGGGTGCGTCC
>JBGTDP010000248.1:0-2009 GCA_041748255.1 Thermosynechococcaceae cyanobacterium
CATCTTCAACGATTAAAATCCGCCCTGGATTAGGCGGCCGTTGACCCAGGTGAGGGGCACTCGCTTCTGTTAATAACATAAAAGACTTGGCTGGGCGATATTTACACACCAGGGGCATCTTATCATTTGGGTTTGTCCCTAAAACCAGGCTTACCCTGAGCTTAACTACAGAATAACCTTTACTTAACCAAACAATTTCAGCCAAAGGGGGATCAGCGGCAGTAGGGCTAGGGTGCTCAAGGCAATACTACTGGCGGTTAAATCCCGATTCAGATTATATTCCTCAGCTAGGATCAAGTTGGCAAAGGCGCAGGGCATCCCAGCCATGAGCACCAAGGCCAACCGGGGTTCTCCCGAAAGGCCAGCGCTGGTGGCCACAAGGCCCACAGCCAGGGGCAAGATGAAAACCTTCAGCAGGGTTGGTAGTAATCCAGTCTGAAAACTTCGCCACCCTTGCAACTGGCAAAGGCGCATCCCAATCAACACAAAGGCTGCGCAAATCAC
This sequence comes from Thermosynechococcaceae cyanobacterium, assembly GCA_041748255.1. GTDB lineage: Bacteria > Cyanobacteriota > Cyanobacteriia > Thermosynechococcales > Thermosynechococcaceae > JBGTDP01. Next base: position 505 of record JBGTDP010000248.1, read on the forward strand.
CAGCCAAATTGCTTTTTGCAAGCTGGATTCAACCAGTAGTGGCAATTCTATCCTTCGACTTAAGATCCCCAAGCCAAAGGCCCACAGCGAAGGAACGGTTAGCACGTCTCGCAGCTGTGCCCACCAGAGAGGGTTTAAATCAGGTGACCGACCAAAGTAGCTAGCCAACAAAACTCCCAGACCATAGGTTCCCAGAACATTTTGGGTGACGGCATAGAAGATAGCCCATCCTAGGTGCCCTTCACTGATAAAGGCCGGGGCGATCGCTAGGCCCACAAAGCCGGTATTCCCTAGCATTGAACAAAGTACAAAACTGCCCTGATCATTCTTATTTCTCAACCCTTGCAGGACCATGGAATCAGCCACTGACTTTAAAGGTGGCAACCGCTGGAGCCCCTGCAGACTTAATAAAGCCAACCCCATCCCCAGGATCAGGGCCACCCCCGTAAAGGCCGGAGCCAACCAGATCAGCCCGGAAAAATCAGTTTGGTGGGCTAGGGCAAAAATTTCCACCGGCACCCCCACCCAGTAGAGGCTGCGACCTAACCAGCGGGGAAATACCGAGGGCAGAAACTGAACCAGGAAGACCCCCAAGCCCGTCCAGAGGAGTAAGGGCGTATAGGCATGGAGAAGGTCACTTATTAACAGCACAGAGAATTCTTATCTGTTTAACCTGCGAGGAAAGCAACGCACTCCACATGGGCTGTCTGGGGAAAGAAATCTGCCGGTTGAACCCGCAGCAGCCGGTAGCCAGCCTCAGAGAGTAACTGCAAGTCCCGGGCCAGGGTGGCTGGGTTGCAACTCATGTAGACAATTCGCCCTGGTCGCTGCTGGATCAGACTAGCCATGACAGCCGGATCGCAACCTTTGCGGGGAGGATCTAGTAGCAGAATATCCGGGACAAAGTGCAATTGGGGCAATAGCTGCTCGATCCTGCCAATTTGAAAAGTGACATTGGTGATTTGATTGGCGATCGCATTTTCCTGGGCTTGGGCCACTGCTGCCGGTTGAACTTCTAACCCCAGCACCTGCTCAGCCCGTTGGGCCAAGGGCAAGGTGAGGGTGCCAATCCCACAGTAGGCATCCACAATCGTTTCCCCACCCTGGAGATCAAGCTGCCTCAAAATCACTTCCAGCAGAGCTTCTGCTTGTTCTGTATAAACCTGAAAAAAAGTCTCTGGACGAATTTGAAACCGGAGGCCAGCAAATTTTTCCCACAGGTAAGCGCGTCCGGCCACGCAGCGAGTCTGTTCTCCAAAAATTGCATTGGTGCGTTCGGGATTGCGATTGAGACTCACCCCCACGAGATCAGAATAGCGCTCTAGCCATTGCTGAGCTTGGGCCTCAATTCCCGGCAACTCCCAGTCACAAACCACCAGGGTTAGCAAGATTTCTCCCGTACGCCGACCCACCCGCAGGGATAAATGGCGCAGTTGCCCTTGGTGGTGCTGCTCGTTGTAAATTGACCAGCCCCGGCGCTGGATATCCTGCTTTACCTCGGCCAA
>JBGTDP010000249.1:0-3522 GCA_041748255.1 Thermosynechococcaceae cyanobacterium
CCAGAGCTAGCGTCTGCCTGAAAGTCTACTGACAAGTAGGTTTCATTTCCCAGGGCTTCTACCAACTCAACTTGAACCGGCAGGGTTTGAGCATTAGCCGTGGCCAAACTTAAATGTTCGGGTCGGATACCCAGAACCAGCGATCGCTGCTGATAGTCCTGCAAGATGGCATTCCAGGCTGAAGGGAGCTGGAGCTGAAAGTGGGGATGCACTAGCTGCAGCGACTTTACCTGCAGGGTTAAAAAGTTCATCGGCGGGGAACCAATGAATTCGGCCACAAACCGATTGGCCGGGTAGTTATAAAGTTCTAGAGGCGTGGCAAGTTGCTGGATCTGACCGGCATTCATCACCGCAATTCGATCGCCCATGGTCATGGCTTCGGTTTGGTCGTGGGTGACATAGATGGTTGTGATCCCCAGTTGCCGCTGCAGTTTAACAATTTGGGTCCGGGTTTCGGCCCGGAGCTTGGCATCCAGGTTTGACAGAGGTTCATCCATTAAAAACACTTGGGGGTTACGGGCCATGGCTCGACCTAAGGCCACCCGTTGTTTTTGCCCTCCCGAAAGCTGTTTTGGCAGCCGATCTAGAAGCGGTTCAATTTGGAGCATTTGGGCCACGGTGCGCACCCGCTGATCTACAGCTTTTTCCCGACCGGAAAGGTAGCGCATTTTGGTGGGCAACGATCGCGTTGCCGCACTCAAGCCATTCTCAGCCCAGTTTGGCAGTCCCTTAGCCTGGGGTTTAATCCCCGCCGATTTTGTTCGCCGTAACCCAAAGGCCAGATTGTTGTAGACACTCATGTGAGGATAAAGAGCGTAGCTTTGAAACACCATGGCAATGTCCCGCTGCTTGGGAGGCAGATCGTTCACCCGGCGATCGCCCACCTGGATATGACCGGCAGTGATCTCCTCTAAGCCAGCAATTAGTCGCAGCAGGGTGCTTTTGCCACAACCCGAGGGACCCACCAGAACCATGAATTCGCCATCCTGGACCTTGAGGTTAATTCGCCGCAGAACACTGACCTTGTCCCGAGTCGGGGGTTTCTCTTCAATCAGGCCATTCGCTTGCACCGCCGAGCCGCCGGGATTGACCGCCGCCACTGGTTTAACCCGTCCCCCCTGCCCAGCCGGATAGCTTTTATAGAGATCTTCTAGCAGAACTTGAGCCACAATCCTTCCCACAATCAGATTTCGTTGAGCTTATTTTGCCTCATTCATTCCAAAATTGGTCGCCTAGGGCTGGGCAACCTCAAGCTCCGCCGCCAAGGATACCGGTACGATCGTTGTAATCCTCTCGCCGCGACTGACTTTTAGCAATCGACTCCCAGAACCATCTTTTCCCCAAATCGGAATGGCGTTGATCCCTAAGCTAGCCACCTGACTGGTATCGGTTAAGACATGAACCTGATCCTCAGTCGCTGGGGCAATCGCCGCGAGCGTGTCTTTGCGATCAGCAAACTGAAAGGCTGGGGTGCCAATTGCCCCTGGATGCGCCAGGGGAAGGGCATTGAAGGGCATCCGTTTCAAATATCCCTGCTGGGACACCAGGAGTAAGTTGTCATCAGCTGACAAAGCCGCTAAACCAACCAGATACTCTTGCTTGCCTAAGCGCAGCGCCTTATGGCCCAAGGTGGCTCGCCCCATCAAGGGCACCTCTGCCAGGGAAAAACGCAATAAGCGACCGGCACTGGTGGCCACGGCAATCTCTGCCTCCGGTGCTGCCAGAACTGCCCATTGCAAATGATCCTTGGCTTTCAGCTTCAGGGTGTTCAGCCCTCGGGCTGTTAAGTCAACAAATTCCGAGCGCGGCAATCGTTTGATCCGGCCTTGCTGGGTCAATAAAATTAAATATCCGGCTTTGGGCTCTGCTGTCAGGGCAAACTGAGCCACAATCGTTTCTGTGCGGGCGGCTTCTGGGAGCAGGGTAATCAAGGGAGTTCCCCTGGCCCGTCGGTCAGTGGCCGGAATCTGGCGGACCGGGAGTGAGTAGGCTTTACCGCTGTCTGTCAACGCCAGTAGCTCCGCAGTGGTGCGGGTAGATTGGATCCAAATCGGGGCATCTTTGGTTGGCTCAAAGTTAGAGTTGGCTGGGGAAGAACGTCGTTTCTCTAGATTTAAGCCGCGGACATAGCCTTTTTGGCTCACTTCTAAAATCACCGCCTGATCCACAAATGGCTCCTCCAGGGCGGCGATCGCCGGGGTGGCCTCGGTCAAAATTCGGGTCCGACGCGGATCGTCATGGCGGCGCTTGAGGGCTCGCAAGTCTTTTTTAAGGGCCTTGAGCAGCTCATGGCGGTTCCCTAGCAGTGCTTGTAGGGCTTGAATCTCCTCCCTCAGCTCCTGAAATTCGGTTTGCAGGTTTTGCTGTTCCAGGCCGGTTAGTCGGCGCAGGGGCATGGCCAAAATCGCATCGGCCTGGCGATCGCTTAAGTCAAATTGGGTTTGCAGGGTGATTTTAGCGGTGGTGCCATCGGCAGCCTGGCGCAGAATCTCAATCACCGGATCTAGATTGGCTAAGGCCCGCAGTAGCCCTTCGAGCAAATGCTGGCGGGTTTGGGCTTGGTCGAGTTGATGGGCATATCGCCGGGTCAGGGTTTGTTCGCGAAAATCTAGAAATTCCTGCAGGATCTCCCGCAAAGGCATCTGCCGAGGCTGCCCATCCACCAGGGCCAACAGAATCGCCCCAAAGTTGTTTTGCAAAGGGGTCTGCCGATAAAGCTGGTCTAAAATAACCTGAGGTTGGGCCTCGCGTTTAAGCTCAATCACCACCCGGATGCCATCGCGATCGCTCTCATCGCGCAGATCGGTAATCCCCTCCAGACGACCGTGGTTGATTAAATCGGCAATTTTTTCAATCCAGCCGGCTTTGTTGACCTGAAACGGTAACTCGGTGACGACAATTGCACTGCGACGGTGACGCCCGCGACCCGGTTGAATTTCTTCAATTTGGGCCACCCCCCGTAGGGGAATGCTGCCCCGGCCAGTGGTGTAAGCTTCCTGAATCCCTTCATAACCAATGATTTCTCCGCCGGTGGGAAAGTCCGGTCCCGGCACCAAGGCCAGGAACTGTTCCTGGGACATCTCCGGCCGATCAATCAGGGCAATTAAGGCATCGACAATTTCCCCCAAATTATGGGGCGGAATGTTGGTTGCCATCCCCACGGCAATCCCAGAGCAACCATTCAGCAATAAATTCGGTAGTTGGGCTGGCAGAACCACTGGCTCTTGCTGGGAATTATCAAAATTCCCCATAAAGTCAACGGTGGCTTCGCCAATCTCACCGAGCAAGGCTTCATTCCCCACCACCGCCAAGCGAGTTTCGGTGTAACGCATTGCCGCCGGGGGGTCATTGTCCACGGAGCCAAAGTTGCCATGACCCGCCAGCAGAGGGTAGCGGCTAGAAAAATCCTGGACCATTCGCACCAGGGCATCGTAGACTGCCTGATCCCCGTGGGGATGGTACTTACCCAAAACATCCCCGACAACCCGAGCACACTTGCGGTAGGGTCGCTCTGGGACCAGT
>JBGTDP010000250.1:0-8980 GCA_041748255.1 Thermosynechococcaceae cyanobacterium
TGTGGGCGCTCGTTGACGTTGATTTATCAAAGCTGTCGGGAAAAAGTCGCCGTATCAATGTGACCATCCCTGAACGTATCTTGAATCAAATCGATGCTTTTGCCGAGAACCTTAGTGAAAGCCGATCAGGGCTGATTGCGACTGCAACCATCGAATATATCGCTAATCATTCAGAATCTTCAGCTTGCACAAAGGATAAAATCTTAGCTTAGGATACATATTTTGTGCAAAACTCGGAAGCGTTTTTGGGTGGTTACTTCTCAGTCTAAATCATACTCTGATTCTCTTCTAGTCTTCGTTTCAAGTTCCAATACTTTTATCAGATCAAGCAGAAGAGGTTAGTTGAAGCTGGCTGGGAAATTTCTCAATCGCCAGCCTATAATTCTTTCTGGCTGTTTTTAGTCTGTAAGAAGATGCATCATTCTTATTCTTAGGAGAATTCCGGCTATATCTCCACTAGAGTCTTCTCGAGTCCGACTCAGTGCCACTGTTTCGAACATTTTGGTATTAGCAACCTTAGGGGATGAAACTCTCTGAATCATTTCCTCCTTAAAGCAATTGATTTAACTAGATTTAAGCTTAAGCTAAGCAGACTAAAAACAATAGCAATGTCAAGGAGAAACTGTAGCCATAGAATCTGAATCGGATTTTCCCAAACTGAGTACAAATGCGTCTGCCATGGAAAGGATGGTGGACCAAGTGACTGATTTTGCACTACAAAGGGTATAGGTAGTCCTAAAAAGATATGATCAAAATCGGTTGGACTGTAAACGGTCACAGGCCAAAAGACAGAAGCCGAGACAAGCAGTAAACTCAGTGCCAACAAAACCAGATAAGTCGGAATAATTTAATTCTCACGCTAATTTGACTCGATTGCGAAGGTCAGAGTTATGGTTGGTGCTCACAGTTTCTTCTATGCATTACCCTCTCTACAGTCTTCCCCCTCTCGCCCTTTAGTGTAAATGGAATTTAGAAATTTTAGGGAGTTAGCCCCCATTGTTTATATCTAACGAATTGGCTCTAAACCTGCAGACTTGGCCTTGGACGGGTTTGAGTTTTAGGGAGTCTACAGCTAAAAGTTGTTAGTTTAAAAGTAACTGAGCTGAGTCCACTTTCAAAGCACCTGATCAAGGAAGGGGAACTGCTAATGCCCTTGTCGAACCAAGTACCCGAACCAGTTGAAGTTGAGTCCTATCCTCTAGCGCCGCCAACTTGCCAGATCAAGCTGCTTTATGACGGTCAATGTCCCTTCTGTTTGCGAGAAGTAAATTTTTTGAAAAAACGGGATGCCAGTCGGGGATTAGTTAGATTTGTGGATATTGCCGATCATAAATATAGCCCTGAGGCCCACGGTGGGGTTGATTTTGAAACAGCAATGGGACGAATTCATGCCGTGCTACTGGATGGGACGGTGATCAAAAATGTGGAGGTCTTTCGTCGCGTTTATGAGACTTTAGGGATCGGGTGGGTCTATGCGGCTACTAAATGGCCGGTTATTGGTCCAGTTGTTGATCAGCTGTACGAAATTTGGGCAGACTGGCGACTGGCTCTGACAGGGCGACCGGACTTAGCAACCATCCTGGCTAATCGTCAGCAACAGAAGGAGTGTAAGCCGGGGCGCTGTGAATTGGCTGAAAATCAAAACTCTGGGGATGAATAATCTGGGAGTTTCTCTTCAGAGCGATCGCATACAAATCCAGTCCAGAATGCAGCCCTTTTGTTCTCTCAGCTAAACGTCAATAAGGCTTAATAGAGCTTGACACTCATTCCGGCTTGAGATTGCTAGGCTTAAGGTATAGACAAGATCTAAGTCTTCTGGCAGTAGGCAGCTTGCTCTCAAGCTTTAGGAGATTTGAGCCATGTTAGAACTGATTCTTTTACTTGCGATCGTATTTATTGCCTCCACCTTAGTGAGTGCAGCTTTCTATCCCCGTTCAAAGAAATCTCACGAAACCAGGGTGACTTAAATTAGGCTTTTCTGCATCGGACTCGTCTAGGAGAGAAGTCCCTTAGCAGTAAAGCCGGTTCTTACTTTTTAGGAAGATACCCGCATCCACAGCGCCAGTCCACCCCCCCGGCCCCGAGCAGCAATAAAGTCTTCTGTGATTAAAAAAAAGCGAAAGAAAGGCAGCTTAGAGATCGGCTGATCATCAAATGTTCCAGCCTGGGTACTGCCTGGAAATCCTCCTTGGTAAACCGTCCTACCCAAAAGGCTGAAGTATAGTTGCTGAAAGTCAAAGCCCAGTAGATTCCTCTGACTCAGGTAGCGAGCTGGCCCATTGAACCGCAACAACAGCGGGCTAAGTTGAACCTGGTTGCTAATCTGGATGCTTTCAGCCTGTTGATCCGTAGATGAGGCCGCAGCCTGAAAAGAAATCTGGGCCGGGGCAAATTGAGGGAAATAAAACCCTCTGCCTGAGGCTTGATCCTGATGCAGATGCACCTTGTTAGGCGCTGTAAAATAAAGCTGCCAAGACCCCAAGAGAGCCTGTAAAGAGTAAGTTTGTCGTTGCTGCCTAGCAGCTTTTTCAGCTTGAAGCAGGGCCATAACTATGGCTTTAGGTGCAGGGCGCTTGTGGGAATCACCATTGCCCCTTCTGGAATGAAAAGCAGTCGCCGCTTGCTTCAGCGGCGTGACAAAATCAGCAGAGGATGGGGGTGCATTCACTTTAAATCAGGCTTAAGAGAACGGTCTTGAGGATTTATTTGAGTACCTTCAAGCATTAGATAAATGAGGTAGCAAGACCTGCTGCAAATAGTGACCTGTATAGGAGCGGGGGTTTTTTGCTACTTGTTCTGGGGTGCCTTCCGCCACGATTTCACCGCCGCGATCGCCTCCGTCTGGCCCTAAATCAATGATCCAGTCAGCGCAGCGAATTACATCCAAATTGTGCTCAATGATTAAAACCGAGTTGCCTTTGTCTACTAAGCGCTGAACCACATCCAGGAGCTTGTGGACATCGTAAAAAGAAAGTCCGGTCGTCGGTTCATCAATCAAGTAAAGGGTCTTACCCGTGGCCCGGCGGGAGAGTTCTGTCGCCAGCTTGACTCGCTGGGCTTCTCCGCCAGAAAGGGTCGGCGCAGTTTGACCCAGGTGGATGTACCCCAACCCGACATCGGCCAAAGTTCGCAGTCGAGTCGCCGCCTTGGGAATATTTTTGAAAAACTCCCCGGCCTCTTCCACAGTCATGTTTAGGACATCGGAGATTGACTTGCCCTTGTACTTCACCTGTAGAGTTTCTCGGTTATAGCGGGCCCCTTTGCAGACTTCACACTGAACATAGACATCCGGCAAAAAGTTCATCTCAATGATGTTGACGCCCTGGCCGCCGCAGGCTTCACAGCGTCCCCCCTTGACATTAAAGGAAAATCGCCCTGGCTTGTAGCCCCTGGCCTTGGCTTCAATGGTTTCTGCAAACACCTCCCGAATCGTATCAAAGACCCCGGTATAGGTAGCAGGGTTAGAGCGGGGAGTGCGGCCAATTGGCGATTGGTCAATCACGATCGCCTTGTCTAAAGCTTTTAGCCCCTTGAGTTCGTCTAGCTCCTTGGGATGGGGCACTTTGCGACCCAAATGATGCTGCAGGGCAGGATAGAGCAGTTCATTCATCAAAGTGGACTTGCCAGAGCCAGAGACCCCGGTAATACAAACCAGTTCACCCAGGGGAATTTCAACATCCAGGTGTCTAAGGTTGTTCCGGTGGGCATTGGTCAGGCGCAGCGATCGCCCATTTCCCGATCGCCGTTCCGCTGGAGTTTGGATCCGCTGGCGACCGGAGAGATAGGCACCAGTCAAGGAGTCCGGGGCACTCAGTAATCCTTCTAAGTTGCCCTGGGCAACGATTTTACCGCCATGCACCCCAGCGCCGGGGCCAATATCCACCAGATGATCGGCAGCCCGAATTGTTTCTTCGTCGTGCTCGACCACAATCAGGGTGTTGCCCAAGTCCCGTAACTTGGTCAGGGTGTTGAGCAGCCGGGCATTGTCCCGCTGATGCAGGCCAATACTGGGTTCATCGAGCACGTAGAGTACCCCCGTCAGACCAGAGCCAATCTGGGTTGCCAGGCGAATTCGCTGAGCTTCTCCCCCCGACAAGGTCATAGCTGTCCGGTCCAGGGTCAAGTAATCTAACCCGACATCCAACAAAAACTGCAGCCGGGCTTTAATTTCTCTAAGCACCAGTTCCCCAATCTGGCGGGCCCGATCGCTCAGTTGCAAATTCTGAATAGCGTCTAGGCACTTCTGAATGGACACGCTGGTCAACTCAGGCAGCCGGTATTGACCCAGCCGTACCGCCAAGGCTTCCGGCTTCAGCCGCCGACCCTGGCAAACCTCACAGGGCTGATCCACCTGATACTGCTCTAGTTTTTGCTTGTAGATCTCAGAATTGGCTTCGCTGTACTGGCGCTGGAGGAGGGGCAACACACCTTCGTAGCGCTTGTGGTAGCCGCGCTCAGCTCGATAGCGGGAGTCTACCTCAATAAAAATTTTCTCTTTAGTGCCGTAGAGTACGGTCTGCTGTTGCTCCGGGGTTAATTGATTCCAGGGGGTTTGAATCTCAAACCCATAGGTTTGCCCGAGGCTGTAGAGCAGCGAGAAATAATAGGTGTTGTCTTTTTCGGCCCAGGGGGCGATCGCTGCGTAAACCGGCAGCTTTGGATCAGGCACCACTAAATCTGGGGAGAAGGTCTTTAAATTTCCCAGGCCGTGACAGTGGGGGCAGGCACCGTAGGGAGAGTTAAATGAAAATAGCCGGGGCGAAAGCTCCTCCATCACCGCGCCGTGTTCGGGGCAGGCAAAGTTTTCTGAGAAGAGTAATTCCTGAGCCTGGCTGTAGGTTTCTGGCTGTTCAGCAACCTTGAGCCGCTCCTGGCTTGCCGGGTTAAATCCATCCACGACGTGCAAATCCGGTTGGGGCAGCACCTCAATCAAAGCAATGCCGTCGGAGTGGCGCAAACAGGTCGCTAAAGAATCTGTCAGCCGTTCTTCCAGACCAGACTTTTTGACCAGGCGGTCCACGACAATTTCAATGTTGTGGCTGAAGTTTTTATCGAGGTCAATTGCCTCACTTAGTTGCCGCACTTCCCCATTCACCCGCACCCGCACGAACCCTTCCGAGGCCAAACTAGACAAGAGCTTCTTGTGGGTGCCTTTTTTGCCCCGGACAACGGGGGCGAGAACTTGAAACCGCGTGCGATCGGCCAGTTCCATCACCTGATCGCACATTTGATCAATGGTTTGGGGGCGAATACCGCGATCGCAGATCGGACAGTGGGGCTCCCCGGCCCGGCCAAACAGCAGCCGCAGGTAGTCGTAGATCTCTGTGACCGTGCCGACGGTGGAGCGAGGATTGTGGGAGGTGGATTTTTGATCAATTGAGATCGCCGGACTTAACCCCTCGATCGCCTCAACATCGGGTTTATCGACCTGGCCCAGAAACTGACGGGCATAAGCGCTTAAAGACTCAACGTAGCGGCGCTGGCCCTCGGCAAAAATCGTATCAAAGGCCAGGGAAGACTTGCCGGACCCGGAAACACCGGTGAACACAATCAAGCGGTCCCGAGGCAGTTCCAGATCTAGATTCTTTAAATTATGCTGCCGGGCCCCCCGGATTCGAATCGTGTTCTGAGCCTGGATTGCCTTGGGCTGATGTCCATTCCCAGAGGTTTCTGGCCGTTGATCCATTGCTTGGGTACGCTTCGGCATCTGTTCAAAATGAAACCATGCTTAAGAATTCTATCGCTTTGCTCTAATAAGTTGCTCAGCCACCCCTGTCAATTACTATCAATCACACCCACGTAGACCCAAAATGCCTCTAAGCCGGAAGTTGATTTGAATTGGCTCAGCTTCCAGCTCGGGGTCTTTAGGACTAAACTGCCTGCAGGCTCATTCGCTCGGAGGTTTTTAGATACGGGAGATTAATCCTGAGTTTGATTAAGGCGGCGAAGGTTGAGCACATCGCTCATTTTCTTGATCTTGGTAAAGGTCAGCTCTAGTTGATGGTGATCGCGAATGTCAATGCACAGATCAATAAAGGCTATTTGTTCTGGATAGGTTTTAACTTGAGCCTTGCGCACATTGATTTTGGTGTCAGTCAGCCGCGTCAAAATATCTTTGAGGACGCCGACGCGATCAATTACTTCAATTTGAATATCAATCGGATAGGTCTGCGGACGACCATTTTGCTGATCAGTGGGGTTCCAACTCACCGGAATTAAGCGATCGCCGGGAATCGTTTCAATGTTATGGCAGCCTTGGCGATGAATGGAAATCCCCCGACTGCCAAGGGTCACAACCCCAATAATCGGCTCTCCTGGCACCGGGTTGCAGCAGCCAGCAATGTTATACAACAACCCTTCAACCCCAGCGATCGGAGAATCACTAGGGCGAGAGGAGGGGGGGAGCTTGGTGGGGGTATGGGAGACAGGAAGCAGATTAGCTTCCGGGTCTTCCACAACCGGTTGCTGGGCTTTGATCGTGTCTCGCAGCCGGTTAACCACCAGGTTAAGGGTGAGTTCGCCGTAGCCAATCCCGGCCAGCAAATCCTCGACGCTGTGATAGTTACAGCGCTCAACCACCGACAGCATCGGCTCTGACTTCAGTAGGGCATCAAAGCCCCGCTTGCCAACTTCTTTTTCGAGCATTTCTCGACCCCGGAGAACGTTTTCCTCCCGGTGCGATCGCTTGTACCACTGGCGAATCCGATTTCGGGCTGTGGGGGTGGCGACAAAATTAAGCCAATCCAAACTAGGATGGGCATTTTTTTGGGTCAAAATTTCAACAATGTCCCCATTCTTCAGCGGCTTGTCTAAGGTCAGTATCCGGTCATTGACCCGGGCCCCAGCACAGTGGTTGCCAACTTCTGTATGAATTCGATAGGCAAAATCAACCGGCGTTGAATCGGGAGCCAGGGGGATAACATCCCCTTTGGGGGTAAAGGCATAGACCTCCCCATCAAATAAATTGTCTTTAATATTATCTAAATACTCTTGGGCATCTTTAAGGTCACTTTGCCACTCCAGTAACTGCCGCAGCCAGGTAAACTTCTCATCGTCTGTTGTCCACTGGCCCCCAAAGGAATTCCCGGTTTCTTTGTATTTCCAGTGGGCGGCAATTCCATACTCAGCGATCTGATGCATCTCAATGGTGCGAATCTGAATTTCTAAAGGCCGACCACTGAAGCCCACTACAACGGTGTGCAGGGACTGGTAGCGGTTGGGTTTGGGCAAGCCAATGTAGTCCTTAAACCGTCCCGGAATCGGGCGAAAGCAATCATGCACCACGGCCAAGGCCCGATAGCACTCATCATTGCTCTGGACAATCACCCGCAGGGCGGCAACGTCAAAGATTTCATGAAATTGCTTTTGCTGGCGCTGCATCTTTTGATAGATGCTGTAGAGATGCTTAGGCCGACCACTAATTTCAAAGTGTTTCAGGCCAATTTGACTTAGGCGATCGCGCAAGGTTTCAATCCCCTGGCCCAGCATCGCTTCGCGATTAGAGCGTTTATCGGCCACCAGCTCCTGCATCTGGCGATAGGCTTCGGGCTCTAAATACTTAAACGAGAGATCTTCAAGCTCCCACTTAAATCGCCAAATCCCCAGGCGATTTGCCAAGGGGGCAAAAACCTCCCGGGTTTCCTGGGCAATGCGCTGACGTTTCTCGACCGGCAAGTGCTCCAGGGTGCGCATATTATGCAAGCGATCGGCAAGCTTAACCACAATCACCCGAATGTCTTGGGCCATGGCCAAAAACATCCGGCGAAAGTTTTCCGCCTGGCGCTCGGTCTTGCTAGAAAAGTTAAACTTCGAGAGCTTCGTAACCCCTTCTACCAATTGTCGAACTTCACTGCCAAACTGGTCTTCTAGCTCCTCCGGGGAGATCTCGGTGTCCTCAACGACATCGTGCAAAAAGCCAGCCGCAACCATGGCGCTACTTCCGCCTAGCTCTCGCAAGAGCCCGGCGACTGCAACTGGATGGGCAATGTAGGGTTCACCAGAAGCTCGATACTGCCCTTGATGCAGGCTGTAGCCAAAGTTAAAGGCGTGGCAAATTAAGGCTTTGTCTGTGGCTTCTGGTGAATCGGACTGAGGGGTTTCAGAGGCAACAATACATGCCTGCAACCACTCAGGGAGGACAATGTCTTTAGGCAGAGTCGGAGCCGTTAGGTTCATTCTGTCTGTAGGGCTAGGATAGAATGGCTCAGCGCTGGAGTGAAAGGAATTAACAGTATTAAAACTTATTTTGTAACTTATATTACTTCCATTCTAGAGAAAATTTGTCTCTGTTACTCTGAATAACCCTTTTTTGCAAGATCTTACCGATGTTGCCTCAACATGTTCAGCACTACCAAGCGCTAAAAGAATCCTTAGTCAAGCTTAGAAATTCCCTTGAGCAGGCAAAATCAAGTGCTACCGATTTAAAATCTGATCACCGTCAGGTTCAACAATCCTTCCGACAGGTTAGCAGTCTAAGTTCTGATCCCCTGACATTGGAGCTGGCTGCCCAGGTAGGAGCCTATCAAACCGAGATTAACAAGCAGCTTCGCTTAGTCGGCACCGATCTAACTTTCTTGCAGGCAGCTCGGCAGCAAAACACCTTTGCTCAACGCCAGGGCCAAATTGCTCAACGCCTAGAAATCATGGTTGATTACTGCAACACGTTGCTCCAAAGGCTTGGCAAGGATGAGGCTGAAGGTCTTGAAGGTCTGTAAGCGCAAGTTGTTGGGTTGCCACAGCTCCTCAAGTTTTTCATCCAGATGAATACCCCTCCTAAGTAGCAGGACTTAAGGAATAGAGGATGGGTTTAATGCAAACATACCCAGGCAGGCTGATCCTCCAATAGAGCTCTTGCAAAAGGGTAGTGCAGAATAGCAAGAGTAGAGAAGAAAGATTTTCCCTATGCCAGCTTATGAGCAAGTAAAACAACTCAACCCTAGCCAGTTTAGGCGACTGTGCGGAGTACATCGAGCAACATTCG
>JBGTDP010000251.1:0-9719 GCA_041748255.1 Thermosynechococcaceae cyanobacterium
TTTGAATTGCCCCAGTGAAATTGAGATTGTCCTGGGGGAACCCGCCGAAGAAATTGTCCGGCTGGCAAATATTCACCAGGCAGATTTAATTGTGATTGGCAACCGCGGCTTGACCGGGCTAAACCGGATTTTGCAGCGATCGGTCAGCAGTCAAGTGGTAGAGGAAGCCCCCTGCTCAGTGTTAGTGGTTAAGCCAGCTTAGGAATTTGATCGGACCAAAAACTGACGCAGGCGGATTAAACTCAGGGTCTGGCCCAAATTCAAAGGCAGCAGAGAAATTCCTTCTAGGCGGGACTGCACCCAACCCTCTCCCCAATACCATTCATGAAATCCATCGATTCCTTGGCTGAGAATCAGGCGTAAATGGGTCGGTGCTACCACCTCTACATGGTGCTCAATCGCAATCGGTCCTAACCAACTCCTAAAGCTTAATCCAGCAGACAATTGCTCTGGCAATCCGGCGGCAAGGCGCTGGGGCCAGAGCCACTGCTGCAACTTGGCCGGGCGCGTCAGGCTATCTCGCAATAGCCCCTGAGGGGCTGACACCTCAATTCGCAGCTGACTGGCTTGAAAGCTCCCTAACATCCCAGAGGTCCATCCTTAAACTTAATCAATCCTGTTTCTAGTATGCCAAGCATTGAGGACCTGGCTGCAGTGGCCCAGGCTGCTTAACCAGATGACAGCCAATTAGAATAGGTCAAGAAGACTTGTTAAGAAACGTAATCAATGCCTGATCAATTAATTCGAGCAACCGCAGCCGAGGGTGGCATCCGGGCTGTGGGCGTGATCACCACCGGTTTAACCGAAGAAGCTAGACAGCGACATCAGCTTTCCTACGTTGCCACCGCTGCTCTGGGGCGAACTATGTCCGCTGGGCTGCTTCTAGCCTCCAGTATGAAACAACCCCAGTCCCGAGTAAATATCCGGGTTAAAGGGAATGGCCCCCTAGGGGGGATTTTAGTCGATGCTGGCCTAGATGGAACTGTGCGCGGCTATGTGGATAATCCAGCGATTGAACTGCCTCCCAATCCCCTGGGTAAATTGGACGTTGGCACTGCTGTCGGCCCCGACGGCTACCTCTATGTCGTGCGAGATGTGGGGTATGGCTATCCCTATTCCAGTACCGTCGAATTGGTCTCTGGTGAAATTGGCGAGGATATCAGCCACTATCTGGCCACCTCTGAGCAAACCCCCTCCGCTATCGTGCTAGGGGTATTTGTTGGGGCTAAGGGCGTCAGTGCCGCGGGGGGGCTGCTGTTGCAGGTGATGCCAAAGGCTGCCCGGGATGAGGCTCTGGTTAAAACCCTAGAAGCAAGAGTCTCTAGCTTATCTGGGTTTACGCCTTTGCTAAGGGCCCATCAATCTTTGCCCGAGATCCTGCACCAACTGCTTGGGGATCTGGGTCTGGAGATTTTGACCCAGAGCCAACTGGTGCGGTTTGACTGTGGCTGCTCCTTTGATCGGGTTTTAGGCGCTTTGAAAATGTTGGGCCAAGATGAGTTGCAAGACATGATTGAAAAAGACAAGGGGGCTGAGGCAACCTGTCACTTTTGTGGCCAGGTTTACCGGGCCAGTTCTCAGGAATTGGAACAACTAATTGTTTCGCTAGTAGCAGAATCAGGTTCTTAAAGCAGGTGATCTCCAACTTTTTGGCGATTTTCATCTTGACACTGTAGGATCGCAACGATGACGATAGCTTGCTGAGATCAGGTGCTGAAGGTTGCATGACTAGAGATCGCATCGGCCGACGAGTCAAAGTGAAGCCAAAGTCTGGAATTCCTTCCAGACGGTTTTCGATGCGATCGCTGGCTTTTCAGCCCCGCTTAAAGTTGTCAGAGCTGAAGCGCCGAGTCAAAGTGGCTCCCGCTGATGATCCGTCCAGCCTGGTGGTTTCAACCTCAACCCGAGATTTTCGGTTCCCCTTGAACTGGAAGTTTTGGACCACTGTGGCCACGATCGCGGCTTGGGGGACCGGGGCGATCGCTGCTGTGGTGCTGTTAAGGTTACCCGCCCAACCCAAGTGTCAATCGGTTTTCTGGCCTACAGCCTCTGCCTCTTTGCGGCTCTACTGTGCCCAAGTGGCAGCTAATCAGCGCTCTGCAGCCGGGTTGTTGGAGGCCATTGCCCTGGTGGATGCCCTGTCTCAGAACCACCCATTGCGGCCAGAAATTAACCGTCTGGTCGAGTTATGGTCCGAGAACCTGCTAGAGGTTGCCGAAGAAACCTTCCAGGAGGGTAAGCTTCAACAGGCCATTCAACTAGCCCAAAAAGTTCCCAAACAAACCAAGGCCCAATTACAGGTTGGGCCTCAGATCAAACGCTGGCGTAAAACCTGGGCCAAAGCGGAAGAAATTGACCAACGAGTAGAGCAACTCCTGCAGCGGCAAAACTGGCGGCAGGCGTTTGGGGAAGCTGTGCGCTTGACCCTGTTGGATAATCGCTACTGGAAAACGGTTCGCTTTGAGATCCTCAGCCGGCGAATTATGCAAGCCCAAGAGGATGAAGGAATTTTGGCCAACGCCCAGCTGCTGGCCCAGCAGGAAGGCTTGGAAAATCTGCTCAAAGCAATGCAAATGTCCCAACAGCTGGGTAACAAAAGCTATTTTTATCGCCCAGCTCAACGACTGATTGCCCAGATATCCCAGCAAATGATGGATCTGGCTGAGTCACTGCTGGCCCGTCGAGATTTACAGGGGGCCCTAGCTGCAGCCCAGGCCATTCCTGGAAATGTCAGTTTATGGGATAAAGCCCAAGATTTTGTTCAGCTTGCCTATGCCCAGTCCTGGACCTGGGGTGACTCCGTCATGGGCCTGGAGGAAGCAATCACTCAAGCTCGGACCCTGGGGAACAATCGCCCCCTCTATCTCCGGGCTCAAGGATTAATTGCCCGTTGGCAATGGGAGATCAAAGCGCTGCAGGTATTAAATCAGGCTCGGGACTTGGCCCAGGGAGGAAGTGTTGAGGATTTAGGGGCTGCGATCGCCCAAGCAGCTGAAGTTCCCAGGGGCAATCCTCGCTGGCAGGAGGTTCAAGAGCAAATCAACCAGTGGCAGGGAGAAATTGAAACCATTCAAGACCGACCGCTGCTAACCCAAGCAGAGCAGCTGGCCATTTACGGAGACCTGCCCTCGCTCAATTCTGCCATCCGGGTTGCGAGTCGAATCCAGCCCGGACGGTCACTGTATAGCGAAGCTCAGGGGCAGATTCAGGATTGGCGATCGCAAATTCAAGCCCAAAAGGATCGACAACGCGCCCAACAATTGTTTGAATCCACCGATCCCCAGTCCCGGCAGTTGCTGCAGCAAGCTCGGCGGGAGGCAAACCGAGGATCTTCCCAAGCCCTGGCTGCCGCGATCGCCATTGTCAATCAAGTCTCTGACTTTTCTGAGAGTCGAATCCAAGCCGATCAAGCCATTGATCAGTGGAGTCAAAAGCTGCTGGCAATGGCCCGCAATCGAGCCAAGTCCGATATTCCTGCGGCGATCGCCATTGCCCAGCAAATTCCCAGTTTTACCGGTGCCCACGCTGAAGCCCAATTTTTGATTCAAGACTGGCGGCAGCGACCCCCCAGAAGACCTTAAAATTGGCAATTTTTAAAGATGTCAACTAAAACATTTACCCTCAGCGACCCGCTTTAAGACTACCTGTTATCTGTTTCGGCCCCAGAACCTGAGGTTCTGCAGCAACTGCGACAGGAAACCACTCATCTCTCTGGAGCTGGGATGCAAATTTCCCCAGAACAAGGCAGGTTTATGGCTTTATTGGTTCAGTTAATGGGGGCGACTAAAACCCTTGAGATTGGCGTTTTTACCGGTTACAGCTCCTTGGCAGTTGCTTTGGCCTTACCGGCAGATGGCAAACTGATTGCCTGTGATCTCAGTCAAGAATGGACTGCCATTGCCCGTCGATACTGGCAACAAGCTGGGGTCACCAACAAGATTGACCTACATCTAGCCCCGGCCCTAGAAACCCTCGATAAACTTCTGGCCACTGGTCAAGGGGAAACCTTTGACTTTGCCTTTATTGATGCTGATAAAGAAAACTATTCCGCCTATTACGAAAAGTCCCTACAGTTGGTGCGGCCAGGAGGATTGATTGCAATTGATAATGTCCTTTGGTCGGGGCGAGTTGCTGATCTAGGCGTGCAAGATACCAGTACCGTTGCCATTCGCAACTTCAATCGCCAACTATCTCAGGACAAGCGAGTTATCCTCAGCCTGGCCCCAATTGGCGATGGTCTAGCCCTAGCCCTAAAGGGTTGAAGCCCTCTAAAGCCCTGGCCTAGCCTCCCGGTCGCGTTTGATTGGTTTTTCCACCGGCGATCGCCGCTCTGATTGCACCGAACTAGCTCGACGAGCTGAATCACCTATCTGCCCCCGCGCAGGACTCCGACCTCTGCTGCCCCCTCGGGTTCCCCCGCTGGATTTTTTAAACTTTTTCGGTGGCACCCTGGCCACAGACTGGGCCTGCTCAATCACTAGACTGGTGGCTTGTCGGCGAACATTTAAATCCCAAAAGTAACCGATCGCCTTGGGCGTCAAGGTGCCTTCTAGCCGCAGCTTAAAAGCCTTCAGCGTTTCAGAAGATTTGCGCGGAGACTGTTGAATTTCTACGATCACATACTCTTTTTCCGGGGCCTGAAACATGACTTCTCCTCGAATTGAGAAGTACCCATCTGTCAAGGGCTCTGCAAGATCCAAGCTGCGAGCAGCCTGAGTTTGAGCAGACTCAACTTCAGGTTTTTGAAGTTCTTCAGGCTCCCAGACACCGACAATCTGGACATGAATACTAGACTGCTTTTCCCGGGTGCGGGGATAGACAACCCAAAGGTGATCTTGACTCAGATCTAGATGCTTTTTTAACAAGCCCATAACTTGCCCAAGCAGCACCGCATCTAGAGAAACGCCATCAGGGGCCAACAGTTGACCCCGATTAAATTGCTCTTCAGAGGGAATATAACGCCCTTGAACCAAGCCAATTGCCCGATACTGCATCGGTTCACTCGGCGGAGGAATCGGTTGCTGGAGATCCCGACCAGCTGAACTGCTGTCTGCAGATTGATTTGAGTCAGAATCCGTAACGTTGTCCTGGAGGTCTGAGGGATAAGTACTCCGTTGCTGGTTCGAGGGTTGTTGATGCACAGAATTGGGAAACTTCCGTTCAGATGAGGAACTCATAAGCGTTGAGACCAGGCATGGGGGTCAAGGGGCAAAGGTTAAAAACCTTAATAGCCCATGGATTATAGTTAGACATTTTGGCAAACACTTCAAGGAGTATCTGTCAAAAAATTACTCGATTCAGGACTTGAGATGCCCTACAAAGGCACAGGGTTTAAATTATCGCTTAAGATTGTCCGTTATGACAGCCAATGCAGACCGTCAAGCAGACAACAATCTAGACTCAGCAGCGGCTGCTAGTCCTTAGAGTGCCCTTTACCAGAACAAAAATTAAACACCATTGCCATCACTTTTGCCCCAAACCAAGATAAAATCAACCCCAAACGATGAGTGCCGCAGCCGGTGAGGGCTTAGATTCCTTTAGCAGAAGGACATCCCGGCAATACTTTTGACTACGGATTTAAACTTCGGACTGTTAGCAGTTGGGGTGGGGTGGCATCAGGAGGATACAAAAACTCCACTTGCACCAGGCGGATATCCTTAGGTTTGATTGCCAGGGTGACCAAAGGCTCCCCTTGTTGTCCTCGCTTCTGGACCAAGTGGGTGTAACGGGTTCTGGGAACGCCCTGATCATCTTGGTAGCGTACTCGCACCGTTCCGCGGAAAAAGACTTGCGGCGGTAGCGGGTTTAGAAAGCTGACCTCAGCAGCTTGATCAGATTTAATCGGAGTTTCGATCGCCACAGCAACGCTTTTGGTTTGGCTGGAGGGATTGTACAGAGGCAGGGTGAGATTGTACTTAATGCCATAATTGCCGTGGGCTTCGTAGGCGGTATCCGGATAGCGAGCAATAATCGGAGCACTTTGCACCTGGCCGGTGCCAAAGGTGCCACCGCTTAACAGACTCAAGCCATAGGAAAAGGCCTGACCCGGTTGAGGAATTGTCAGGCGGTAGCCTTGATTTCCTTGGTCGCTCACCTGGGTCTGCCATTCAGAGCCACGGGCCACCCCAGCAACACGACCATACACAATTGGACTTTTTGCCGGTGGGGTGGGGGTTTTATCCCTGGGACCGGCGAAATCTCCGGCTTCTAAAAGTGTCTGCCATTCTTGCAGGGTGGGAGCCCGCTCCTTGCCCTGGGAATTTGTGGGGGCAAACCTGGCCAGGCTGGCTATATAAACCGGATCTTTGCTGTAGAGCCGGATCAAGCTGGAACGGCCATTGATTGGAGGAGTCAATTCCCGCACTGGGATGGGTAAATTCATTAGCATCCGACTTTCCCCAGCCGGGATCACAATGTGGGGAGACCATCCTGACTGGCGTTTGCCTCGCAGGAGGTCATTCATCACCCGATCCCCCGGTCCGGCGTAGATATTCCCAAACGGATTCTGTAGAGAGGGGGGAAGTTCCACGAAAGGAGCATCGGGTTGACTTAAGTAGCTGGCGGCTTCTAAAATGTTGACTCGCACGGGTTGTTGACCTGGATTATTCAGGATTATCCCGAGATAAAGAGTTTTAAGATCTTCCTCCGGCTCTGCCTTGGCAATATGGTGGGCAAAGACATCAAAGTGGCCTTGGAACGGCTGATTTAAATGCGCCCCCGGAACCTGCTTGCCTTGGGGAGGAAACGTTGAGAGCAAAATTCCTGGCTTTTGGACCACCTCAGGACTATTGCTATTAAAGACTAGGGTTGAATTCAGCTTCCCAGGTAAAGGTCTGACCTGCTGAGGCTGAACCACCGGTGTTGGAGATGGGGTAGGGGCAGGAGTTGGCGTGGCTTGAGCCAACCAAAAAGGCAAAAAAAGCAACATAGGGGCAGTGATTGACAGCAATAAAAAAATTAAACCAGCTTCAGGCAATGCCGGCCAAGCAGCGAAAATATTCAAGCGCGAACTTAAGCAATATGCTTGATCGCGTCCTCAGCCTCCCACCGTAGACCCCTGGCAATTCGAAACAGTTCCTGGCCGGTGTGCAAATAGCGATCGTCGTAACAGAGTGTAAAAAAATCTAGATCCTCAACCCCGTCCCCAACTTGGTTCAAACAATAGTAGAGATGGGCCGCAACCCCGGCGAGATTGGCTGGATTTGGCATGGAGTGAAAACATCGCTGCGCCTGGGCTAACCAATGCCGACAGGTTTGCAGGTAATCTTGAAAGTCCTCCATTAACTGATCATCAAAGGGATCGGCGGCAAGTTGGTCAATCTGCCCCTGCAGCGGCTCTAGAATCAAGATTAAGGACTCATTCACCGGGGCGTAGACTCGCTTCAGCCAGGACTGCAAGTGCTCGTCAGCATTATACCCAGTCTGACGTTTGCTTCGATAGCTTTGAGATCCCGCTGGATTTCGCGGGCGACCCCTGGCAGGGGGTGGAAAACCAGACCTGCAAAAATGTTCAAGTTGGCGATCATAGCGTTGCCGACTTTGCGGATCTCTCAATACCTCATAGGCAGCATTGATTTGGGCAATCTGGTCATGGCTATGGGCAGCGTTGAGATTTTTGTCCGGGTGGTATAGTTTCACCAACTGACGATAGGCTTGCTTCACCTCCGCCTGGGTCGCTTGGGGGTGAATACCGAGGGTTGCGTAGTGGTTAAAACTTGCCATATGCCTATGTTATCCCTGCAGCGATAGGGCAAGACAAGCTGAAATCGTTCAGGCCATAGAGCGGTATTCTTTCTAAATTTAATGCTGTTTTTAAGTTTTATCTGTCTGCTAGCGTTTTATCTGGCCTGGAACCTGGGCGCTAATGATGTGGCCAACGCCATGGGCACCTCTGTGGGTTCCAAGGCAATTACCCTGCGCCAGGCCCTGGTGATTGCTGGGATTTTAGAGTTCACCGGCGCTGTTTTGTTCGGTCAAGAGGTGTCTACCACCCTGGCTACGAAAGTGGTCAATCCGACCCTATTTGCCTCGTTTCCCCTGGTCTTGCTAACGGGAATGGTATCAGTGCTCGTCACCTGTGGCCTGTGGCTGCAAATTGCCACCTGGCGAGGCTGGCCGGTGGCTACTTCCCATGCAGTGGTGGGGGCGATCGCTGGCTTTAGCTGGGTGGCCATCGGCATCCAAGCGGTGGATTGGGCTACCGTCGGGCTGATTTCGCTGACTTGGGTACTCACGCCCCTATTCAGCGGCACCCTGGCAGCCCTGCTCTACACCCTAGTCAGGCGGTGGATTTTAGATCAGCCCCATCCCTTACAACGCCTGGAGGAATGGATTCCTTGGTTGAGTGTCGGTTTATTTGGGGTATTTGGGGTGATTGTTTTGCCCCGTCTAACTCAACCGATTCAACTATTCCTGGCCCAGCGATTTAGCCTAGTATTGCCCAGCCATGATTTTGCGATCGCCGGCGGGGCAGTCGCAGCGATCGGTGTCACCTTGTATAGTTGGCGGCAGTTACGAGTTCAGCCCTGGCAGGGGAGTATTGAAACTCAAGTTGAACGTCAGTTTGGCCGCTTTCAAGTTCTCAGCGCTTGTTTTGTGGCCTTTGCCCATGGCTCCAACGATGTCGGCAATGCTGTCGCTCCTTTAGCAGCGATCGCCTACATTCACACCACAGGTCAGGTGCCAACAGCAGGATTTCAGGTGCCGATATGGGTGTTGGTTTTAGGGGGGATCGGGATCGTTACCGGCTTGGCAATGTGGGGTAAGCGGGTGATTATGACCGTGGGAGAAGGGATTATTCCCCTGCAACCCAGCAGTGGGTTTTGTGCCGAGTTGGCGACGGCAACCACAATTTTGCTGGCCTCACGCCTGGGGTTGCCGGTTTCTACAACTCATGCCCTCGTCGGCGGAGTGATTGGGATTGGCCTATCCCAAGGGCTCAAAGCGGTTAAATTTGGAACCATCAAGCAAATTGGCTTGGCCTGGCTGATCACTGTTCCTGTGGCCATGGGACTGGGGGCGGGAATTTTTGCCATAGGAATGCAGTTGACAGGGCTTTTTAGCGGATAAAACCATGGTCCCTGTTAACGACTGTGTTTCCAACTTTAATAAATGGCATCGGAACCCTTAGGGTTAGATAAGAACCTTTTAAAGCTTTTAAGACAGGTCTCCTCTGCAAGACCCAGGTGCTTTTAATCCTAAACCTAGCTATCTCCATGTCAGCCATGCCAGAAACTAAAGACTCGTTAAGAGCCCAGCAGCATTCCTTGATTCGCCAGTGGGCAGATCGCATTGAAGCAGTCTGGCAGGAATATCTGGATTTA
Organism: Thermosynechococcaceae cyanobacterium; assembly: GCA_041748255.1. GTDB lineage: Bacteria > Cyanobacteriota > Cyanobacteriia > Thermosynechococcales > Thermosynechococcaceae > JBGTDP01. The sequence continues at coordinate 9,324 of JBGTDP010000251.1, forward strand.
TCTCCCTATCACTTGCCGGAGGATTTAGGCTACGTAGAGGGGCGGCTAGAGGGAGAAAAATTAATCATTGAAAACCGCTGCTATCAAACTCCCCAGTTTCGCAAGCTGCACCTGGAACTGGCGCGGGTAGGGAATATGCTCGATATTCTCCACTGTGTGATGTTTCCCCATCCCACCTATAACCTGCCGATGTTTGGCACCGATCTGGTAGGGGGCCGAGGCCAGATCAGCGCGGCGATCGTCGATCTTTCTCCGATTAGTGAACATCGGGCGCTACCGTCAGCCTACGAGTCTGCCCTGACAGCACTGCCAAGCTTTGAATTTGCTCAAGTTCGGGAGCTTCCAGCTTGGGGAGATATTTTTTCTGAGTTTTGTTTGTTCATTCGTCCCGACAAT
>JBGTDP010000252.1:0-2648 GCA_041748255.1 Thermosynechococcaceae cyanobacterium
ATTTCCGACCCAAACCTGGCAGCAGCTTTTACAAGATCCCAATCACTATGGGGCTCGGTTGCAGCTACCGATTGACCCCCAACGGCAGTTTATCTGGGGTTATTTACAAACCTTTTCCCGATCCCTTACCGAAAAGGAGCAGGTTCCCTACCGCCTCGGGCGATCGCGATACTTTAAGATTTTGCATCCCCAGGTTGAGCTGCCCAAAACCCTGAATGCGGCTAGTTGCACCAGTTGTCACCTGGGGGCAGCAGATTATGACTGGCGTGCTTTGACTCCCGAGCAAAATCCTCTCCCCCTCAAAGCACCGTCTTCAGGCCGCTAGGGCCACGTCCTTGAATAGATTGCGACTATAGATTGTGACTGGCGAGAGTTGTTTGAATTGGCTCCTAATCAAGCTTAAAGGCTATCTCTGCCCACAACTGTGCTCCAACCAGATAAATTCAAAGTGGTAGGATTAAAGGTAGCTACAGCCAGTTGACTGGGTTTATTTAATGCGCTTGTCTTGTAGACTAATGCAGCGGGGACCAGTGCTGGCTTGAGGGCTGTTCCTCTAGGCTAAATTCTGGGCTAAATAGATCCTGTTTGGTTAATACCATGCTTAAAACTCTGTTGGGTGATCCCAATAAGCGCAAGCTGAAGCGATATCGGCCGGATGTAGTTGAAATTAATCTTCTAGAAGAAGACATCCAGGCCCTCAGCGATCAAGAACTACAGGCTAAAACGGCAGAGTTCAGGCAGCGACTAGAGCAGGGAGAAACCTTAGAAGATTTACTTGCCGAAGCTTTTGCGGTGGTTCGGGAAGCCTCGCGGCGGGTTTTAGGAATGCGCCACTTTGATGTGCAGCTGCTGGGGGGGATCATTCTCCACGATGGTCAGATAGCGGAAATGAAGACTGGGGAGGGAAAAACCCTGGTTTCAACCCTGCCGGCCTACTTAAATGCCCTGACAGGAAAAGGGGTGCATATTGTCACAGTAAATGACTATCTAGCCCGGCGGGATGCCGAGTGGATGGGGCAAGTTCACCGATTTTTAGGCTTGAGCGTAGGTCTAATTCAGCAGAGTATGGCCCCCAGCGAGCGCCAGAAAAATTACGCCTGTGACATTACCTACGGCACCAACAGTGAGATTGGGTTTGACTACCTGCGGGATAACATGGCCACCTCCCTGGCAGAGGTCGTTCAACGTCCGTTTAACTACTGCATCATTGACGAAGTTGATTCTGTTCTGATTGACGAAGCCCGGACGCCGTTGATTATATCTGGTCAGGTGGAACGTCCGACAGAGAAATATCTGCAAGCGGCTGAGGTTGCCAGAGCCCTCAAACCTGAAGACCATTATGAGGTGGATGAAAAGGCCCGGAATGTGATCCTGGCCGATGAAGGCTTTATTGCCGCTGAGCAAATGCTGGGAGTAGAGGATCTTTACAATCCAGAAGATCCTTGGGCGCACTATATTTTTAATGCAATCAAGGCCAAGGAGCTGTTCATCAACGAAGTCAACTACATTGTCCGCAATGGCGAGGTGGTAATTGTTGATGAATTTACGGGGCGGGTAATGCCCGGTCGCCGCTGGAGCGATGGCCTGCACCAGGCGATTGAAGCCCAAGAGAGGGTTGAGATTCAAAATGAAACCCAGACTTTGGCGACGATTACCTATCAAAACCTGTTTTTGATTTATCCCAAACTGGCCGGAATGACCGGAACTGCCAAAACTGAAGAGGCTGAGTTTGAGAAGATCTACAAGTTAGAAGTCACCATTGTCCCCACGAACCGGACCTTGCGGCGCGATAACCTACCGGATGTGGTCTATAAAACTGAACCCGCTAAATGGCAGGCTGTCGCAGAAGAGTGTGCCCAGATGCACGAAATGGGCCGACCAGTGCTCGTAGGAACCACAAGTGTAGAAAAGTCTGAAGTGCTCTCTCGCCTGCTAATCGAGCGAGACATTCCCCACAACCTGCTGAACGCTAAACCAGAAAACGTGGAGCGGGAGTCAGAAATTGTCGCCCAGGCTGGGCGCAAAGAGGCCCTGACGATCGCCACCAACATGGCTGGTCGGGGTACCGATATTATCCTGGGGGGTAACGCCGACTACATGGCTCGCCTCAAGGTGCGGGAATATTTAATGCCCCGGATTGTGCAGCCGGAGGAGGATGACCCGATGGCGATGGCCCAGGCGATGCTCACCGATTCCCAGGATGGGGGTCAGGGCTTTGGCACTCCCAATATTGCCAAGGGAATGGCCCGGAAAACCTGGAAGGCCTCCCCGAAAATTTTCCCCACGGAGCTATCTCCAGATGCTGAGCAACGTCTCAAGGAGGCGGTAAACTTTGCCGTTAAACACTACGGAGAGCAAAGCTTACCGGAACTGGCGGCGGAGGATATTGTGGCGATCGCCTCTGAGAAAGCTCCCACCGACGAGCCGGTGATTCAGACTTTGCGCCAAGCTTACAATCAGATTCTGCAGGAGTACGAAGCCTTTACCAGCCGGGAACACAATCAAGTCGTTGAGTTAGGGGGCTTGCACGTAATTGGCACCGAGCGCCACGAGTCGCGGCGGATTGACAACCAACTGCGGGGGCGGGCGGGTCGTCAGGGAGACCCCGGTTCTACTCGATTCTTCCTGAGTTTGGAAGATAACCTGCT
>JBGTDP010000253.1:0-4089 GCA_041748255.1 Thermosynechococcaceae cyanobacterium
CGCCGGGATAGCTCAGTTGGTAGAGCAGAGGACTGAAAATCCTCGTGTCACCAGTTCAAGTCTGGTTCCTGGCATTCTCTAAAATGCTTACGACGCCCCTCTAGCCAGCACTTTGATTTGTTGTCTTAAGAGATGAATTAAGAACGCTGCAAAGGGATAGCGATCAATGCAAATCACCCATTATCCGGGGCGAGTAATACCTCAAAGGTACGACCCGCCCCAGTGGCTGTTAGCTCCAGTAGGTTAGGGGTCTATCCTGACCGCGATAGCCGACAAAGCAAGACATTGAGACTCTTGGTCCTTGTCTAGAGGGGCGCACTGCGTGAACGCGCCCAGAATCAAACAAAACCAGATCTCCAGCTTTGGGCTTGTACTGTACCTGGGGCTGGGGCAATTTATCTCGGTCAAAGTGAAGGTCATCACAGGAGAGTTCCAGAAACTCAGAGTAGGAAGGCTTAATCCCCCAAACCTCCAGTTCACCTCCAAACCTTGCCTCCTGCAGATAAACATTGGCCGAGAGTTGAGCTAACAATAGACCCGCGGCAGGATTATCAGAGATATCCCGAGCCAGGACATCTTGGTGGGGCGGCAGCTCGAAGTTATCCTCAAACATGCGGGCAATCCCGACCATCATCGGGCGTCTATGGACATTTTCTAAGTGAGCCCCCGCTGACCAAACCTCTTCTAGCTCAACCCGAAGCTTATCCATCGCAGATAGATAAGGAAAGCAAGCATTGCGAATCGTGGAGATCATCCGCTGAGCTTCTTGGTAATAGCGATCAAGCAGCACTGGATCCCCCTTGGTTTCAAAAAAGGTCATCCCCGTGCGCTGAACTCCAACATTTTGGGCTCTTAAATAACGGGCAAACTCCGGGAGTTGCAGCAGCTTTTGACACAGCTCCTCACACAGCCACTGTGGATAGTAGCCGGCAATTCGCAAAGCAGTAATGTTTCCTTGCACTAAATCAGTCAGGTCCCCCTGGGTTAACGTCTCAGCAGTTCTCATCGGCATTGCTTCAATGCCGGTTTGAGTCAATTGTTTTTGAACGGTTAGTAATGTCATGATTTTCCTCAAAAGAAAAAGTAATTAGACTGGCATTAGTCTAATTGCCAAAGATTATGAATAAGAAAAGTTTGAAGCAAGTTCATTCCCCCCTACTCATGGATCAGTTACCACTGACCTCTCTAGCAATTCGCTAAGGGGTTGAACCCCATTCGCTATTTCAAAGATCTAATACTCAGCTTGGTTAAGTTCTAGCAGGCTAGTCACTCCATGACCACTTGACCTGCACCAAGGCTGGAGAAGCTTGGAAATTCAAGCAGGATCGTCTTTGAAGGCTTTGAGAAATCAGTTGCTCCTAAGCTAACGAGGTGCCAATCCCAAACGGTTCTACTACCATTGATCCAAGTGCGGCTTTGAGCATCATTATTTGCAGGGTTTTTATGGCTCCAACCGAATTGTCCAACGTTGCTGGCACCGTCAAAGGTCCGGGGGAAAACGGCAACCAGTATGTTTTTATTACCGCTAACACCCAACACGTCAAAATCGGGGAGTTTGTCTATTACCGGATCCTGGAAGCCGGGGCAAAGCCTTTGGCAATCCTGGGAAAGATCTCTGCTTGCCGTCTGGTGGACCATTTGCCCGATCGCATTTTTGCCGATCCTGAGATTGACCCCCAAGCGATCGCCACCCTGGTGGGATTTAAGTACTCCAGTCCTGAGATCTATGAAGTTGCGGTGGATGTGATTGGTCACTTTCAGCCAGCCTTGGGCTTTATTAACCCCCGGCAGCCCCCCGAACCGGGGGCAAAAGTTTATATGGCGGACGATAAAGAGCTGCAAATTATTCTTAATAAGAAGCAACCAGGGGAGGTGGGGGCGGCTGAAATTGGCTCACTGCTCCTGCGGGAGAGCAATGCTGTCCCGATCGCCTTGGATGTCAAAGAACTTGTCAGCACCCACATCGCAATTTTGGCCGGAACCGGATCGGGGAAGTCTTACACCGCTGGGGTTTTGGTAGAGGAACTACTGTTACCCCATAACCGGGCAGCGGTGCTAATCTTTGATCCCCACGGGGAGTATGGGACCCTCTCGGAGATCCGTGGTCATCCGGCCTTTAAGGCGGCGGATGGCTATGCCCCCAAAGTCAAAGTCTTAACCCCAGAGGATGTCCGCATCCGGATTTCTTCTCTGGACTACTACGATATCCTGACTCTGTTGCCAGAGATGAGCGATCGCCAGCAGTCAATTCTCAGCAAAGCCTTCCAGATTGTAAAAAAGCACACCCGCAACAATGCCCGTTGGGATGTGAATGATCTGATTCAGGCGGTGTTTGAGGTTGATAGCACCCAAGATGACGAGGGCAACGAAAAAACTGGCTCCTCGGCTCCGGCACTGGAGTGGAAGCTGGATCGCTTGGCGCGGTCTGACTATTTCCATGCCTTTGATCATCTGGCTCCCAAAGACTTATTTGAACCGGGGCAGGTCACAGTGGTGCAAATGAACGAGATCAGTCAGGAGGAGCAGCAGGTGATCTGCGCGGCTATCCTGCGGCAGACCAACCAAGCCCGGATGAATACCCAAAAAGAAAATATTGCCCCCGAGGACGAGAACTATCTTCCCTATCCGGTGTTTATTCTCTTAGAAGAAGCCCATCGCTTTGCCCCAGCCCATGAACCCTCTCGCTGCAAGGCAGTCCTGCGAACCATCTTGAGTGAAGGTCGCAAGTTTGGGTTGGGGGTGGGCTTAATTACCCAGCGACCCGGCAAGCTAGACTCTGATGTTTTATCTCAATGCATGAGCCAGTTCATCATGCGAATTGTTAACCCGGTGGATCAGGAAAGTCTAAAGTACGGCGTTGAAGCCGCTGGTCGAGATCTGCTCAAAGAGCTGCCGGCCTTGACTAAGGGACAGGTAATTATTGCCGGGATGTGTATTAATACCCCGGTTCTATGTAAGGTTCGCCAGCGGCTGACGGCCCACGGGGGTGAGACCCTAAATGCCCCAGCTCTGTGGCAAAATTATTTCCAAGCCGATCAGGTTCGGGGGCGAGAAATTCAAGCCGCTCCAATTGCAGGTCGCACTCCCTCTGCTACGTTTCGGGGGGTTTCTATTGAGTAGGGTGAGAACCCAGCCACCCCAAGGCCCTTGCGCTCAATGCTAAACTCAGGTACAGCCGTTTAAACGTCGGTCAGATTTCCTTCGATCTGGTTGCTTAAAAAGGTATTCCAAGAAACTTCAAAAAAATTCCAGAAGGGTTCTGCATCTAAGCAAATGCTCCATTGGCAGCGGAATCGTGAAGATTTCAACTTGTTTGAGCCCATCGGCCTTAAGCAGAAAGCTTATGCTTGAATCCTTTAAATCTTGCCCAACAGATTTGATCTCAAAAACCGGCTATGAACTCAGAACATAGCAAAATCCCTGTCGAGCCTAGCCAGTTTTAGGAACAATCTCCATGGATCAACGCGAAGTTGTCACTGCCCAAACCCTCGATTTGACAAATTGCGATCGCGAACCCATCCACATTCCAGGATCAATTCAGCCCCATGGCCTGCTTTTAGTCTTAACGGAACCTGATCTAACCATCACCCAGATCAGCAACAACACCTTTGACTGGCTGGGGTTACATCCGCCGGACTTGTTGGGCAAATCCTTAGAAATCTTGCTGGATGCCCCTCAAATTAATCAGATCAGGGCCTGCTTGTCAGCAGATTTTGAGAGCGTTAATCCCCTCAAACTCGCCCTGACAGGATCAGATAAAACCCAGCTGTTTGATGGCATTTTGCATCGATCTAGTCAGTTATTAATTCTGGAACTAGAACCCTCTCAAGCCCACCAGGATGCCAGCTTTTTTGACTTCTATCACCTGGTCAAAGGGTCGATCGCTAAAATGCAACAGGCCCCGGCTCTAACCGATCTGTGCCAAGTGATTGTCAAGGAGGTTCGCAAACTCACTGGCTTTGATCGGGTGATGCTCTATCGGTTTGACACTGAAGGCGCTGGCACAGTGATTGCTGAAGACAAGCTGGATTATCTCCCCCCTTACCTTGATCTGCGCTATCCCCAGACTGATATTCCCAAGCAAGCCAA
>JBGTDP010000254.1:0-10565 GCA_041748255.1 Thermosynechococcaceae cyanobacterium
CAATGCCTTTCACGATCTGCTAACGGGGTTAGCCAATCGCAGCTTTTTTCTGGAGTGCCTGGATCAAGCCCACAGCCATACCAAGCGACAGCCAGACTACACGTTTGCAGTCCTGTTTCTAGACCTGGATCGGTTCAAGCTGATCAATGATAGCCTCGGCCATACTGCCGGGGACCAGTTGCTGACCACCGTGGCCCGGCGCTTAGAAGCTTGCCTGCGGCCCACTGATCGCGCCGCCCGCCTGGGGGGAGATGAATTCACCGTGCTCTTAGAGGATATTCACAGCCTCAGCGGTGCTGTGCATGTGGCTGAGCGCATCCAGGCCCAACTAAAGTCGCCCTTTTTTGTCAACGGGCAAGAGATCTTTACCTCTGCCAGCATTGGCATTGCTCTGAGCACCACCGACTACGACCAACCCGAAGAGCTGCTCCGGGATGCTGACACGGCAATGTACCGGGCTAAAGCCCTGGGTAAGGCCCGCTACGCAATCTTTGACCCCGAGATGCATACTCAGGCTGTCGAGCTGCTGCAGTTAGAAACTGAGCTGTGCCAGGCGATCGCTAAGCAGGAACTGCAAGTTCATTACCAGCCAATTGTTTGCCTGGCAACCGGACAGATTACCGGATTTGAAGCCCTGGTTCGTTGGCAGCACCCCAACCGGGGCCTGCTTTACCCAGCAGACTTTCTGCCCACCGCCGCAGAGACTAGCTTAGGTCTAACAATTGATCGTTGGGTGCTGGCCCAAGCCTGTAGCCAGATTCAGGCTTGGCAAGTGCATTTCCCCCACACGCCCCCCTTGAGCATCAGCATTAACCTCAGCAGCCTGCAGTTTGGGCAACCGGATTTGATTGAATATATTGATCAGGTGCTTCAAGAAACCGGGTTGGCCGCCGAATCCTTAAAGCTGGAGCTGACCGAAACCGCCCTACTCGAAAACAGTGTGGTGATCACTTCTACGCTCTCAAAACTCAGAGATCTAAAAATTCAACTCTCTGTGGATGACTTTGGCACGGGTTACTCGTCTTTGGGGCGTCTGCAAAACTTTGCGATCGATGTCTTGAAGATTGATCGCAGTTTTGTCTCTCGGATGGACCGGGAGAGTTCCACCCCAGCCAGCGCTCCGATTGTTGAAACCATTGTCACCCTGGCCCATAATTTAGGACTGGCGATCGTTGCTGAAGGGGTTGAAACCGCAGCCCAGCTCACTCAACTGCAACAACTCAACTGCGAGTATGGCCAAGGCTTCTTTTTTGCCCGGGCCTTAGATAGCATGGCCGCAGAAATGCTAATGACCTCGGTCTCCCAGGGGCAGACTCCTTGGCAACTGCCAACACTAATTCAAACTAATTAATCCTCTACTGATCCTAAATCTTTCCTTTGTGAGGGGAAAAAAGCTAAAAATTTCTCTATGCTTCTTAAAAGACTTGAAGAGGTTCGATGTGAGCGTTGACCCGTTTGCCCGCCAGCTAGAGACGATGTACCTGCGGATATCGCAACTATACGAAGAAGCTAACCAGTTGCCTGCCGATGGTGCGCATCCGGAGTTGCCCTTATTTGTTCCCAAAGCCTTTCGAGAGTTAGGGACTGCCTCAGAAGAACTCCAGGTGGCCCTAGAAGAATTACAACAACAGAATGAAGAACTAGTTGCGGCCCGGCAAATGGTCGAAGCCCAGCGCCAACGCTACCAGGATCTATTTGACTTTGCCCCCGATGGCTATCTGGTCACAGATGCTGCAGGGATGATTCAAGAGGCCAATTATACCGTTGCAGAGCTGCTGAATGTTCCTCAGGATTTTTTGATTGGCAAGCCACTGGTTAACTACGTCTCAGAGCAGGACCGGCGAGGGGTGCGAACTGCCCTGATCAAGTTGCGGCAAGTTAATCGGCTGCAGGAGCACTTCGTACTCCTGCAGCCGCGCCACGGTCAACCTTTTGATGCTGCCCTGACCGTGACTGCCGATCGCTCCTTCTCCACAGCAGAGTCTCAGCCGCGACAGTTGCGATGGCTAGTGCGAGATATCACCGAGCGGCGGCGGGCAGCAGCGGTGCTGACGCTGGACGATTATCCCCCCCACCAGGATCGCCCCTGGCAGACCTTTTATAAAGGTGAAGTTATTCCCTTAGATGCTCAGACTGTCTGGCTCGTCTGTGAGGGATTGGTAAAGTTAACAACCTTTGCGGAGCGGGAAGAGGTGCTGGTGGGCCTGGTCGGACCCCATGCTCCCTTTGGGACAGGGTTAACGTCGCTGCCAACCTACGAGGCTGTGGCCCTGACCAAGGTGCAGCTTGTCTCGATTTCTTTAACTGAGATTGCCAGCACCCCCCGACTCACCCAGGCGCTTTTGCCGAAGTTAAATCAGCGCCTGCAGCAAGCAGAAGCCCTGTTAGCGGTTTTTGGTCATCGGCACGTAAGCGAACGCTTGCAGCATTTATTGAAACTGCTGAAGCAGGAGATCGGTGCAGCGGTGGCCCAAGGAACCCGGTTAAGCGTTCGTTTGACCCATGCTGATCTGGCTAATGCCTGTTGCACTACCCGCGTGACCATGACTCGCCTGCTGCAAACCTTGCAGAAACAAGACAAGCTAATTTTTGATCGCGATCGCCATATTATTCTCAAACACGGAGCTTTTTAGCAGCCCTGAGAATTCGTAACGCCTAGAAAAATATTCGCCTCTGTGGCCCTTGAGCAGCTTTCTATCTCTGGGAGTACGATCCCCGTTTGAAACTAAAACTTTTGGTAGAGAAAATTCTCTGGTTCCTTGACTAACTTGGAGGCTATCTCGCCAGCCCCTAGAGGTTCCTAAAAATATCCTAGTTTACGCTGCCCTTAAGTTGAGACTCCTATGCTCAAACAAATGTCTTGGATGTCCGTTGACGGCCCCAATACCGACAAGGTTTTGCACCTGCGCACCCATCCCAGCCAACCCTGGCAACCCTACACTGCCTTTCGTGAGCACGCGGCCCCAGACTATAAAGTGCCTAAGGGCTCTAAGGGCTGGGCAACGTACCAGAAATTACTTCGCTTAGGCTGGGCTTTAGTTCCCAGTGCCGAGGCTGAGCAAGAATCTATGTTGATGCAAAAGCTCAAGTAGATTTAGCGATCGCCGGGGGGCTATCGTTCTTGATGCCGTTCGTCATAAGGATCTCCCTCATAGGGTTGAGTCCCCGAGTTGGGGTACTGATCATCTGAGGGACCAAAGATCCGGGCGGCGGCTGCAAAAAAGGACTCAAGGGCTTGCTGAACACGTTCAAAGACAGACATCAGCGTTTCTCCTTTTCAGGCATATCTCTCAGTATAGGAAAATACCACCGCAACCTAACCCCCCCTTAGTAAGTATTAAGACTCTGTAGCTTCATGAATTTCTTGCTGTTGCTGTTTTGAGTCTTCTAAGGTTTGCCGAGACTCTGCTAGATATTCCTGGATGCCCTGAATGTGTTCATGGATTGCCTGGCTATGGGCCTGGTTTGCCTCTACATACTCCTGGACTGCTTGATCTTTTTGGCGCTGTTGCTCACCGGCAGTCGCGTTGGGATCTTGAGCCGCCTTGGCATGGGCTTCTGCTCCTTGACCGTGGGCTGAGATCGCCTTGCCAAATTCTTCTACTTTTTGACCGTGCTCTGAGACCGAATCAGAATGCTTTTGCAGGATCTTGCCATGGTCTTGAGTCTGTTGCCCGTGGTCTTGAGCCTGTTGCCCGTGCTGCTCAATAGATTGTTCGTGGGATTGGGCGGGATTGTCTGCTGTCTGTGACATGACTTTGATTCTCAGAACAGTTGCTTTACTTTTAGCATGGGCTAGCTTGGGCCTCCTCTACCCCCTGGAGTAGAAAAAGTTACAAGGCACCAGGCGACCTACGGGTTAAAACTTTAAACTTCTGGGAGCACAAAGTCGCTAAAAGGTCAGCCGCTGAACAACCGTTCCGTCTAGATAAGGATATGCTGAGGGTACAGTTAAGCACACTCAATTAACTGCCCTCACGCAGCAGGTTAATCTTTTGATTGCCAACCCTAAGCATCGGACAACATTCCAGCTTCATGGCACTGCCTTTGATGTTGTGGCAATCGCCGCCTCAGCCGGAGGGCTCAACGCCTTGACTAAAGTGCTATCGGCGCTCTCTTCAGACTTCCCGGCAGCAATTGTTGTGGTGCAGCACCTGTCTGCTCACCATCCCAGCTTAATGGCTGAGATTCTCAATCGCCGCACTGCTGTGAATGTCAAGCAGGCAGAGTCTGGGGAGCAGTTGCGCTCAGGTTGGGTGTTTATGGCCCCGGTTGACCAGCACCTGCTGATCACGACAGAAGGGATTGTCTCCCTCTCAGATACTGCCAAGCTAAATTTTGTCCGTCCGGCGGCGGATCGGCTATTTAATTCTGTCGCCAAAAGTTTTAAGGACCGGGCGATCGCTGTGGTTCTCTCCGGCACGGGTCATGATGGGGCCACCGGGATCGAGGCAATCAAGGCCCAGGGAGGCGTTGCCATTGCCCAGGATCAAGCCTCGGCAGACTACTTTGGGATGCCAAAGGCGGCGATCGCCACTGGTAAGATTGACTTTGTACTGCCGTTAAATAAAATTGCTTCAACCCTAGAGAAGCTAGTGAGAGTGGGATTTGATGAGTTCGAGCCAGCCCGACCTGCAATTTGAAGCCCTCCTGGACTATCTCCGCCAAAATCGGGGGTTTGACTTTACTGGCTACAAACGCTCCAGCTTGATGCGGCGGGTGCAAAAGCGGATGCAGCCCCTGGAGATTGAAACCTATAGCCAGTACCAAGACTATCTGGAGGTGACACCAGAAGAGTTTATCACCCTGTTCAACACAATCTTGATTAATGTCACGGCTTTTTTTCGAGATCCCAACAGTTGGGAGGGCTTAAAACAGGTGCTCTCAGAAATGCTGGCGAAAAAGCGGCCCAATCAGCCGATTCGGGCTTGGACTGCTGGCTGTGCCTCCGGGGAAGAGCCCTACACCCTGGCAATTATCCTGGCTGAAGCCTTGGGAATAGACGCCTTTCGCGATCGCGTTAAGATCTTTGCCACCGATGTGGATGAAGAAGCCCTCTATCAAGCTCGCCAGGGCAGTTACACCCCCAAAGAACTGGAGGCAGTCCCCCCCGACCTGCGACAAAAATATTTTGAACCCGTTGCCAACCGCTATACCTTCTTAAAAGACCTGCGCCGCTGTGTGATCTTTGGCCGCCACGACCTGGTCAAAGATGCCCCAATCTCTCGGGTTGATCTGCTCACCTGCCGCAATGCCCTGATGTACTTCAACACAGAGACCCAAACCAAGATTTTAGAGCGGTTTCACTTTGCCCTTAACAGTGGAGGGTATGTGTTTCTGGGCAAAGCAGAGATGTTGTTTACCCGCAGCAATTTGTTTACCCCTGTAGATCTGCGGCAGCGAATTTTTACCAAGGTTCGTCGAGAAAATCTCCGCGATCGCTATTTGTTAAGGACCCAAGCTGACCAAAAACTAGGTTCCCAAAATAGTGATACAGCCCAGATCTGGGAGAGTGCTTTTAATACCGATCCGGTGGCCCAGTTGGTAATCGATACCGAGGGGACCTTGGCCCTAGCAAATGACCGGGCCCGCAGTTTGTTTGGCCTTAAGCCTGCTAATCTAGGGCAACCGTTGCAAGATCTTGAGCTTTCCTATCGGCCTGTGGAACTTAGATCGCTAATTGAGCAGGCTACTAACCAGTGCCGTCCCCTCCATCTCAAAGATATTCCCTGGGAGACTGAAGGCACCGCCCGCTGGTTTGATCTGATGGTCATCCCTCTGCAGGATGCTCGTGGCACGCTCCTGGGCACTAAAGTCCTCTTTACCAATATCACTCGCTACAAACAGCTCCAGGAAGAATTGGCCTCCTCCACCCAGGAGCTAGAAACCGCCTACGAGGAGCTGCAATCTACCAATGAAGAACTAGAAACCACTAACGAGGAGTTGCAATCTACCAACGAAGAACTAGAAACCATGAACGAGGAGTTGCAATCTACCAACGAAGAACTGGCAACCATCAACGAAGAGATGCGTGATCGCAGCCAGGAACTCAATCAAGTCAATGGGTTTTTAGGCTCAATTCTAACCAGCTTAGAGAGCGGCGTTGTCGTCTTAGATCAAGATCTACAAATTCAGATCTGGAACTATAAAGCCGAAGATCTCTGGGGCCTGCGGGCCGACGAAGTCAAAGGTAGCCATTTTCTCAACCTGGATATTGGCCTGCCGGTACAACAACTGCGCCAACCAATCCGGGCCTGTTTATCTGGGGGCGCTCTATCCGAAAAATGTTCCCTAGAAGCAACCAACCGCCGGGGTCGGGCCATCCATTGTCAGGTGACCTGTACTCCATTGATGGAGGAAACCTCTGAGGTAAAAGGGGCAATTTTGCTCATGGCAGCGGTTGAACTCGACCCTACCGCTGCCAGCAGTTTGAGCTAAAAAGTCACCACTGCGGGTTTGCCCTGATCAGGGTTTTGGCCGCTTCGCTGTCCAGGGCAGGAGAGAAAAAATAGCCCTGCCCGTACTCACAGTTAAGGGACCGAAGCTTTGCCAGTTGGTCTGCAGTTTCAATCCCCTCTGCAGTCACCTTTAGACCCAACTTGTGGGCCAGGGTGACAATGGTTTCAACAATCTCTGCATCTCCCTCGGCGCTATCCAGGCAACTGACAAAGGAGCGATCAATCTTTAAGGCATTAATCGGGAAACGGTGCAGCCGCCCCAAAGAAGAATACCCGGTGCCAAAATCATCCACAGCCAAGTGAATTCCTAAGGATCTCAGTTGCGAGAGCTTGGTCGCTGCCAGCTCAGCATTGATCATGATCAAGTCCTCAGTAATTTCTAAAGTTAAACTCTCAGGCTTTAGCTGGCTATCTGAAAGCGCTTGGCTGATTTGCTCAATCAAGTTAGGGTGGGCAAACTGCTGGCTAGAGAGGTTAACACTGATGGTTAGTGCCCTCCCCGGAGAACAGCTCCGACAAGGGCCCTGAGGAAACGCCTGAGAGTCTTGCTGCCAGGTATGCATCTGGGCACAGGACTGCTCTAAGACCCAGTGATCAATCACCGGAGTCAAGCCAATTTTCTCTGCCAGGGGTAAGAAATCACCCGGAGCCAGCAGCCCCCGCTGGGGATGTTGCCAACGCACTAAAGCCTCAAAACTAACGATTTTTCCGGTTTTGAGGCAGACAATTGGCTGGTAGTGAATTTGAAATTCTTGTTGCTCAACCGCTTGTCGCAGTTGGGTCTTGAGGTGCAAGCGGTCCACAATTTGCCGATGCATCCCTTGATTATATAGATTGCACAGCCCCTTGCCCTGGGCCTTGGCTTCGTACATGGCAATGTCGGCGTAGCGCAGCAGATCCTCTGGCTGATTGTAAGCTTCGGTGCTCAGACTCATGCCAATACTCGTCGTCACAAACACCTCTTGCACCCCCAGAATGAAAGGCTTTTCGAGGGCCGCTTGGACTCGCTCAGCCACTCCCTCGGCTTCCGTAATCTCGTCAATGTCCTCAACCAGGATGGTAAACTCGTCTCCCCCCAAGCGGGCAACGGTATCAAAGGGTCGCAAACAAGACTTGAGCCTCTCAGCCACCCTTAACAGCAACTGGTCTCCGGCAGCATGGCCGAGGCTGTCATTAATCAGCTTGAAGCCATCTAGGTCTAGAAACAAAACCGCAAAGAGATAAGCTTGCTTACGCTGGGCATAGGCAGCTGCATGGTTCAAGCGGTCCTGAAACAGGGTTCGATTGGGTAGACCTGTCAACGGATCATGGCAGGCGCTGTGCCGCAATTGCACTTCTGCTCGTTGTCGCTGGGTGATTTCAGATTCCAGCGCCTGTTTGGCCAACTCTGCTACTTGCGCCCGCAGCAAAGCTACCTTAGCCTGCTGCTTGCGATCGCTCAAATCCTGAAGCAACCAGTAGAAGTGACCTGGCGGCTCAAGAACCGTTGAGGCTCCACTCACCGTCAGCAGCACATCAATCGGTTCACCCCCTTGGGGTTGCACAGAGATTTCCCACTCTTGGGTCTGGCTGGTCTGCTGCAGCTTAGACAACTTAGACCGAAAACTCCGCCGGTCTGACTGGGCCACGAAGCTGGCGAGGTGTTTGCCAACCAAAAGCCGAGGAAAATTGAGTAACCAAGCTGCCGCCTGATTAGCCTCCTGAATTACACCCCACTCATTGGTAACCAGATAGCCAACTGGGACAAAGTTAAACAAATCCTGATATCGCTGGTGCTCGACCTCCACCAGTAGCCGGTAAGTTGCCAAGTCTTCCTCAGCTACCTGCATCGACTCTAAAGCATCAGATATATCGACCAGCGCTTTTTTTAGCTCCTCCGGCAGAGGCACAGACAGTTTTTGCAGAGAATTGCTGAGAGTGCTTACCCGGTGGTGGAGAAATTCTATCTGCTGGGGAAGCTCTTTCATTCTACTTCTCGACCCTAATAGCTATTTTGGGCAAGCGGTAATTGTAGCTTAAAAGAGTTCCTGAGAAGATGGGTCTACTCTAGATTAAATCAAGGTTTAGCGTTTTCTAAGCTTAATTTGGCTAAATTAATCCCTTACTTTCGAATAAACTCTATCTTGGTTATAGCCCCGATCCTGTAGCCTGGATGACAGTTGGTAAGGCCCCGCCACTTTCCTCCCTCAGAAGCTAATCTGATTCGCAGAATTTGTTTCTGTCTGACCCTGGTTAAATTGTGTTACCCAACAATAATGTCCTGATAAGGATTAGGTAAATCCCTTCGTCACAAACCCACACATTCAAGCCTCAGTAATAATTTCAATTACAGTGAAAATAGGCAAAGTTCCTGCTTGGGGCAGTTTTAGAGGTATTTCGTGGAAGGAAAGGATCTAGCCGAGCAAATTGCCCAAATGCTTCAAGACGTTGAGGCCCTATCTCAGCGGGCCAACCAGACCCCCGACCAACCCCTAGAGATCTTAACTAACACCTTTGAGCAGCTCCACATTGCCCTAGAGGAACTGCAAGTTGCCAATCAAGAACTGCAGCAGCAAAATGAGCAACTGGCAGCAGCCCGCCATATTCTTGAACAGGAGCGCCAGCGCTACACTGACCTGTTTGAATTTGCCCCCGATGCCTACGCATCTGTAACAGATGGAGATCGCCACAAAACCCTAGCTGCTGGCTTTCAGCTTCATTTATCTAAGCCCTGCGAATTGACTGAGTTAGCCACAGCGATCGTCACCCTGGCAGGTCAAGACCACACCACTGCTAATTGATGAAAATGCTGTATCACCCTCTCTATCAGTGTGCTAGCGTTAGATTATGAAGGAAACAACCGTTTACCTCCCTGAAGAAGCAAATCTGGCCCTGGAACAACTTGCCAGCCAGACGGGGCGTTCTCAAAACGAGCTCATTCAAGAAGCAATCGCTTACTACCTTACCCGCAGCCGTCCTCTTCCTCCTTCAGTAGGCATGGGAGCAAGTGGTAGAAACGATTTAGCCCAGCGAGATGAAGAACTCTTGTGGCAAGAAGCACAGATATCTTAGCTGACACCAGTGGTATTATTGCCCTTCTAGATCGAGACGATCGCCACCACCCAGCGGTGGTTGAAATTGCTAAAACTGAAACTCTTTTAGTTCCGGCTACTGTGTTACCCGAAGTAGACTACTTGAGTAGTAAGTACCTCGGCGAACCAGTGGCTAGAGCCTTTTTACAAGATCTTGTCGCCGGTTATTTTACTTATCTGCCTGTAAACCTTGAGGATTTTGAGCAAGCATTGAGGGTAATGGCTCGTTATCAGGGTGTTCCCCTTGGCTTAGTGGACGCCAGCTTAGTTGCCCTGGCTGAACGCTACCGCATCCGGCGGATTTTGACCCTAGATCGACGTCACTTCAGCCTGATCAAGCCTGAAAAACTTGATTATTTGGAGTTGCTGCCCTAAATCTCTAAGCTTGCGACAGATAAAGCAGCTAGGAAATAGGAGAAAGACATAGAGGGGATCGCCAACTTGCCTGACTTCGCCACCCAAGTGGGCCAAAATGGACGAAACTAAACAGAAGCCTGAACCCGTTTTCTGTGGCAACAAATAATATGAGTGAGCCCCCTGCCAAAAACTTCTGGGAGCGGCTAAATAATTCCGCCATACTGCGCTTTTTACTTTTATTTGCCGCAGGCTGGGCCCTGGTTCAGTTAATGGACTACTTTGAAATTGTTCTAGTTGTCTTTATCTTCGCCGCAGTCCTGGCATTTCTGCTCAACTATCCCACCCAGTGGCTGAGCCGGGTTTTGCCTCGGGGTGCCGCTGTAGGGATCGTATTTGCGCTCAGCCTGGTAATTATTAGTGCTGGATTAATCACCATTGGTCTGGCAATTCTCTCCCAGGGAGAGCAACTGATTGCCAGTATCAGCGAACTGTTAAACTCTCTTACTTCAGTTGTCTCAACGCTAGAAGCATTTCTGCAAGCGAGAAATATTCAAGTTGATCTAAATTTTATTGAGGAACAAGCTAGACGCTATGTCTCCGCAGGACTTGTCTCTGTCTTAGCAACCGCCCAAGCTTTCTTAAAGAACTTGGTGATTCTAATTTTTATTATAGTTGTCGG
>JBGTDP010000255.1:0-2259 GCA_041748255.1 Thermosynechococcaceae cyanobacterium
TATGGAGATGAAAACTGATCTTTAGTGGCCCCGCAAACCGGACAGACCCAATCATCGGGAATGTCAGAAAAGGGAGTTCCAGGGGCAATGCCAGAATCTGGATCTCCCTGTTCAGGATTATAGACATATCCACAAACATCACATTCTTGTTCTTCCACGCTCAGGGCTCCCTAGATGATCTGTTAGGTGATCTGTTTGGATATTACAGGTCTAGAAGTAGCAATGGCCGAATCAAACTTCAAAACTTTACGCGGGCTGTTTGGGGACTAGGTTGGCTTGAAAAAGCTGCTTGACTTGGGTCCAAGCGTCGATCGCGGCAGCTGGGTGGTAGCTGTCTCGGCGATCGCAAAAAAAGCCATGCCCAGCCTTGGGATAGCGAAACAGGCGATGGGGAACTTGGTGCTGGTTAAGTTGGGCTTCAATTTGATCGACTTGCTCAGCCGGAATGCTGGGATCTTCTAGGCCAAAAAAGCCATAGAGAGTTCCTTGAATTTCGCCGGTGCGGGTGACGGTGGGCGGTCCTCCCCCCGGTGTCTGGGTAGCAATCCCGGCCCCATAAAAAGATGCCGTGGCTTGAATTTCAGGCAAGGTGGCGGCTAGATAGGCAACATGACCCCCAAAACAAAAGCCAATGCAGCCGATTAAACCCTGGACTTTGGGCAAGGACTTGAGGTAGGTGATCGCCGCCTGGGTGTCGCCAATTAACTCTGGGGCTTTGGTTTGATTTTTATAGTGCCGCCCCCGTTCAACTGCCTTCGGTGTGTAGCCAACTTCAAAATCAGGAGCCAGTCGCTGGTAGATATTCGGAGCGATCGCCACATATCCCTCTTGGGCAATCCGCTCGGTGACGGAGCGAATATGCTCATTGACACCAAAAATTTCTTGAACCACAATCACCGCTGGCCAGGGTCCTGCTGCCAGCGGCTGAGCTAAGTAGGCATTGATTTGCAAATTTTTACTGGGAAACTGCACAAAGGCAGTGGAAATGGCCGAGTCTGTCATGGCGGGCTTTTAAACATCAGGATCGGTTCTGTCGTAGGTAAACAGAACACTGACGTTAGTTTAAGCCTGGGCTGCCAATTAATCCTAGATTAGTTTTGCCAGGGCTTGGCGATTAAACGGGGGTTGATGGAACTTGCGCAGGTGCTGGCAAAGATTGAGCTTGTGAATCTGCTCAGAGAGCAGCCGAATAATGTTCAAGGCAATCGTGGGATTTTCATAAATTGCCTCAAATACCTGGGCTTGAGTCAGGACTAAACATCGACACTCTTCCAGGGTGGTCACCGAGGCACAACGGGGCTTGGAGTCAAACAACGACATTTCGCCAAAGCAGTCTCCCCGCTCCAGTTGGCCAATTTGCAGATCTTCAATGTGAGCTTTTGCCCTGCCCTCCACTAGAATGTAGCAAAGTTGTCCCGGCTCCCCTCGGCTAAAAATGGTCTTTCCTGTGGCAAAGGTAACCTCATCCATCGCATCAGCCATCTGCTCAAGAAAGGCATAGCTTTCGAGGTCTTTAAAGATTTGTACCTCTCGCAAAAAGAGTAAACGATTAATTTTATCTAGCATAAAAGCTTAAAAATTACTGGGATCTAAAAAACTGCTAGGCAGTTAAGCTCCCCCGCCTAACTCCAATATAAGCACCTGATCCCAAGCCCAACCTCCGTAAAATCACTGTAAGTCTACCGTCGTTTATCCTGGGATTATCCGCCAAGACCCTTCTGGTGGAAGATGGCTATTGAGGTTGGTTGGTTAAGATAGACATTTGGGTCAGGATACCCTAAGTTTCATTCCCTTCGGCTTGATGGAAGGTCTGAAGGTTTCTTACAGGATGACTGTGATCATGCAGTTTCAGATTCAGCCAGACAGTGAAATTCCAGCTTCCACTCAGCTTTTTAATCAAATCAGTTTTGCGATCGCCTCGCGGCAATTTTCCCCCGGCTACCGGCTCCCGAGCACCCGGCAGTTGGCAATGCAGACGGGCTTGCATCGCAATACGATTAGCAAAGTTTATGAGCGCCTAGAAGCAGCAGGACTGGTGGAGGCCCAGGTTGGCTCTGGAATCTACGTCCGGGGTCCGGGGCAGGAAAACCCCAGCAAAGACCCTCGCACCAAGACGTCCACCTCTGCCCAGACCCTGGTTCAGCAGTGCCTGGATCAGCTTTTATCTCTCGGATGTTCCTTAACAGCAGCGCGATCGCTGTTTGAAGCTGAAATCAATGCCCGCCGGCAAGCCGGAACCCAAATTCTGGTTACAGTCCC
>JBGTDP010000256.1:0-17929 GCA_041748255.1 Thermosynechococcaceae cyanobacterium
TCGCAATCAGCCCTGATCGGCTTTCACTAAGGTTCTCGGCAAAAGCATCGATTTGATTCAAGATACGTTCAGGGATGGTCACATTGATACGGCGACTTTTTCCCGACAGCTTTGATAAATCAACGTCAACGAGCGCCCACATACCCTCAGCAAAGTCAGGGTTTTCTTTATGCTCTTCGATGGAAACAGGAGAAGGAATATTCTCACCATCAATTAATAGCCCTTCAACATGGCATTCAATCGCCTCAGTAACACTGGCAAGCGCTCCATCCACTGATGCTTCAGCAGAAAAGCAACCAGGTAAATCAGGGACAGTGACCCCATAATCACTATCAGGATCTTTATGAATTACTACCGCATAGCGCATCTCTTTAAGTCCCTCCTTTCTTTAGAGGCTAATCCCATCCAGCTTGCCTGCAGATACTTCTTAAAGTTCCAGTTGGCAGATCCTTTCTAGGATGAGGAACCGTAACTCGCCCTGGCTGGATTGGGTGTTTAAATTGCTGATGACTGCCTTTAGTGTTTACTAAAACCCAGCCGTCAGCTTGTAGCCTCAATATAATTTCTCGGCTGGTCATACCACTAATTATACACACTATACACATAATCAACTACTTGTGTATGTGGATGGATTAGGAACGCATAGCCTCAGGGGTTGCCAAGCGCGGGAACCAAGTGCAGTCTGGCAGGGTCAAACCTTTACACTTTTAATACAGACTATTGGAGCTGATCAAATTCTTCGCTATGGGGGAATTTAAGCGAATGGATATTAAGCAGTTGCCTTAGTTTGTAAATCCTTTGGGCTGGATTTCCTTCTGACACCATCCTCTTCTGGCTGACATGCTAAGTTAAAAAGCACTGCTAGAAAGTTTATCGGGGAGAAGGTATGGTTTCTGTTTCCCCTAATCCGGTTTCAACTAATTCTGCTCAAATCCGCCCTCAGATCCAGGCACTACAATCAAACCTGGTGAAATGGCGGCGGGGATTCCATCAGCGGCCTGAGCTGGGGTTTCAAGAGCATCTAACGGCTGAGGTGATTGCTCAAAAGCTCACGGAGTGGGGCATTGACCATCAAACAGGAATTGCCCAGACCGGAGTTGTGGCAACTATTGCTAGCGATCGCCCCGGTCCGGTCTTGGCCATTCGCGCCGATATAGATGCCCTGCCGGTTCAAGAAGAAAATCAGGTTCCCTATCGCTCTGAGCATGAGGGAATCATGCATGCCTGTGGTCACGATGGTCACACCGCGATCGCCCTGGGGACGGCTAATTATTTGGCCGATCACCGGAAGAGTTTTACTGGCACGGTGAAGATCATTTTCCAGCCAGCGGAAGAGGGACCGGGGGGAGCCCAGCCGATGATTGAGACTGGGGTGCTAAAACAGCCAGAAGTGGATGGGATTATCGGCCTGCATCTATGGAATAACCTACCCTTGGGCACATTGGGAGTTCGCAGCGGCCCCTTGATGGCGGCAGTGGAGCTATTTCGTTGCAAAATTATTGGCAAAGGCGGCCATGGGGCGATGCCCCACCAAACGGTTGATTCAGTGGTGGTCAGTGCTCAAATTGTCAACGCCCTCCAAACTATTGTCGCCCGCAATCTCAATCCTCTTGAGGCAGCGGTGGTGACGGTGGGAGAACTGCATGCCGGGACAGCAATGAATGTGATTGCGGATACGGCTGATCTGCGGGGAACAGTGCGCTACTTTAATCCCGACCTGGCCTCGGTGATTTCCCAGCGACTTGAGCAAATCATTGCCGGTATCTGCCAAAGCCATGGGGCAACCTACGAATTGGATTACCAGCACCTCTACCCGCCGGTGGTCAACGACGAGAAGGTTACACAATTAGTCCAGTCTGTGGCTGAAACTGTGGTTGAGACCCCCGCTGGGGTTGTGCCTGAGTGTCAGACAATGGGAGGAGAAGACATGGCCTTCTTTCTTCAGAAGGTGCCTGGCTGCTATTTCTTTTTAGGATCTGCCAATCCAGCCAAAAATCTTATCTATCCCCATCATCATCCCCGGTTTGACTTTGATGAAACTGCTTTAGGCATGGGCGTTGAGATCTTTGTGCGCTGTGTAGAGCAGTTTTGCCGGTAGGATGCCAGCCAAATAAGCTTGCCGGATGATTGTTCAGGATAAATTCTGGGGCTATCACCGAGGCTTCGCTTCCAGTTGGGACTTAAGATCCCGAACATAGCCGTGGGTAGCAAACCAGTCCACTGCATCTCTCAGAGCAGCTTGAATAGGGGTTTGGGGTAGACCGAGTTCTTGCACTGCTTTGGTCGCGTCGTAAAACATCTGCTGTTGAGCCATCTGCACCCCGGCCATGGGCACAGAGGGGGTTTTCCCCAGGGGAGCCAGAATACATTCATCCACCCAAGCAATACCCAAGGGTAGCCAGGCAGGAACTTGACCCTTAGGAGCCGGTAGACCAGTCAGTTGCGCCAGTTGCTCTAGCATTGCCTTAAGACTGAAGTTTTGATGACCCAGAATATACCGCTCTCCTGTTTTCCCTCGCTCTAGGGCCAGCAAATGCCCCTGAGCCACATCTTGAACATGCACAAGGTTTAAACCTGTATCCAGATAAAAGGGCATCTGACGACGCAAAAACCGGAGGATGATATCCCCAGTAGGGGTGGGTTTGCGATCCCAAGCCCCAATTGGGGTACTGGGGTTAACAATCACGAGATCGTGACCGGCCTGAACGGCTTTGTGGGCTTCCTGCTCAGCTAAAAACTTTGATTTTTTATAGTCCCCGATCAGTTTTTCCACCGGGCTTTGATAGGTTTCATCTGCTACTCCAGCAGTTGGAACCCCGATCGCAGCTACAGAACTGGTATAGACAGTCCGTTCTATTCCCGCTTTTTGGGCTGCGGCCAAGATATTGCGGGTTCCCAGGACATTGCTACGATAGAGAGCCTCCCGGTCAGAGCGCCAGAGACTGTAGTGGGCAGCAACATGAAATAAAATCTGGCATCCCTCTAGGACCTTCACCAGGTCAGGATCACCAAGATCCCCAACCACCGTTTCAACTTCCAGCCCAGCCAGATTATCTAGACAACTATCGGGTCGAACCAAGACCCGCACTTGATACCCTTGATCCAGTAGCAGTCGGACTAGATTTGCCCCAATAAACCCGGTTCCCCCGGTGACAAAGGCTCGCTGGACAGCCATATCAGGAGGCAGTTGATAGACGAGAGGCATCAGGGGTGAGGATCATCCCATCTTCAAGATCAACCACGCGATCAGCAATATCGACAATCCGGGGATCGTGGGTGACCATCAAAACAGTACAGCCCTCATCTTTGGCTAGGGAGCGCAGCAACTCGATTACCAGCCGACCACTGTGAGAATCTAAAGCAGCAGTGGGTTCATCGGCGAGGATCAGTCGCGGTTTGCCAGCTAAAGCCCGAGCGATCGCCACCCGCTGCTTTTGGCCTCCTGATAGATCTCTAGGGAGACTTTTGATCTTGTCTGCCAACCCAACTTGCACGAGTAAGTATTCAGCCTGGGCTCTGGCTTCCTTGCCCCGAATTCCCTTTAGTTTTAAGGTTGTCTCAACATTCTCAGCCGCCGTTAAGGCCGGAAACAGATTAAAGCCCTGAAAAATAAAGCCAATATTGGCCAGACGAAATTTTGCTAGCTGTCTGCGAGACAGGCCGGTAATTTCTTTTCCGAGTAGGGTGACATGACCAGACGTTGGGGTTAAAATCCCACCAATAATTGATAGCAGGGTTGTTTTACCAGACCCCGAAGGTCCCATTAGAAAGTGAATATCCCCGGCTAAGACTTCCAGGTTGACTTTCTTCAGGGCTGGGAATAGCTGTGAACCCGACGCAAACATCATTTCAACCTCGCTGGCAACGATGGCTTGCTCAGGTGCCGAGGTCACGGGTTTGGTCTGCGGGTTTGAGAAGGTCTGCATGGCGGAAAGTTGGAACTTCAAGAATGTTTAAAAAAGTGTCCTGGGGGGGATAAGTTAGGTCTTAAAGACAATGGCGGGATCGAGCTGCGTGACTTTCTGAATCGCAAAAACAGCCGCCCCAACACACATGACAATCGTCAGCCCAAACACCCCGGTGGCTGCGATCGGGCTAATCAAAATCTGCACAGCTTGGGTTTCCAGGGTCCAGGCCCCTAAAGCTACACAAAGCCCCATACCAGGAAGGTAGCCTAGAACCGCCATCCACAGGGCCTGCTCAATGATCACACTATAGATAAACCAGTCAGAGGCTCCCATCGCTTTTAGGGTGCCAAATTCTTTTAAGTGATCTGAGACAGACGCATAGAGAATTTGTCCTACAACCACAATCCCCACAATTACCCCAACTACAGCTCCCAGACCCAAAATAAAGCCAACACTGGTGCTCTTACTCCAATAAGCTTGGGTCATATCAGACATTTCAGCTTTGGTGAGGGCACGGGTATTTGGCAGGGCCGCCTCTAAGCGTTGCTTTAAGGCTTGCAGATCTTGCCCTGGCTCAGCCTTGACCATCACGTAAGAAATTTGATCCTGAGTTGTCAGTGCCGATGGCGTGGGAGGGTTTGGCCTGGGCGTAGCAACGGGAGAATTGGCAATCACATGAGCATTCGCCAAGGAGGTAAACATAAAGTTGCTGGAGGTAACTGAACGAATCCCCCGGGTAAATCCTTTTACATTCACTTGATAGGAGCCAACGTCTGCAACCTCATCTACTTGCTTAACGTTGAGGATATTTAAGTCTGATTGCTCCAACATAACTGTGTAGGGCTGCTGCAGCTGATTAAGAGAGCCCTGCTGGATATTCCAAGGTTTAAACAACTCTCCCTGGGGGTCAAAGCCAATAATCCGCACAGGCACAATTTGGGCTGTAGAAGATTTACGCCAGAGGGACCCCTGGGTAATCAATGCTTCGGCTCGGGCCACACCCTCAACCTCTCGGGCTTGGGACAGGCGTTGATAGGCAACTGGCAGCGTTAATTCTAGGTGCCGCATTTGCTCAGAGCCAACCCAAACATCAGCCTCAGAGTGGTCTATGAGCACACTAGTTGAGCGCATAAACCCATTAAACAGCCCTGTCTGGATGGTCACCAAACTGACCGCGAACATAATTCCAGCTTGGGCCACCAAAAATCGGGGTAGATCTTGAAACAGGTTTTTACGGGCTAGGGAAGCCATAACCAGGTCAATAATGGTGAGTCAGCAATCAGAAGCTTAAGGGTGCAAGTATATACTAAGTACTCAAACTGAGGAGAAATGTTCCTAATTATTCAGATTATTCAGAGCCTACTTAAAAAAGGCGTAAATTCACTTTCGCTAATTCACCTTTGCTGCAGTTAGCGGAGGATGAAAACCATTGGTAAGCTATAGTACCCAGAATACAGCTCCCGGTTAGCACCAGAACTTTAATCCCAAGACTTGCAACGATTTCTATCTCTAGTAGGAGATCAAGTCAACCAGACGACAGGGATGGGTTGTCTCTAGAGCGACTATTGGCAGGTAAGGTCACTCAGGTTTAAGACCCTCCCTGATCAAGGATTTTTTCAAAGCGCTACCCTAGAGATATGTTCTTCCTAAGATTAAACTGAGAAGCTTAACGTTAGATGAGTGAGGCATTTCCGCAGCCCCAGTCAGAACCCTGGAATCGCCGTGAGTCTCTAGATGGATCTGAAACCAACCTGGAGGCAGAGCTGGATCAGGCAATTTTTGACTTTGAAGACATTCAAGCAGATCTAAACTACCAACAGGCTCAAACTTCTCTGCAAAACTTGGTTAATAAGCTAGACTTGACTCCCCAAGAGCGGGCGGGGCTGGAGTCTGAAATTAGCGATCTTCAGGGAATGCTGCATAAGCTTGAAGATCAAGTGATTCACATTGCCGTCTTTGGGATGGTCGGTCGGGGTAAATCTTCTTTGTTGAATGCCCTGCTGGGGGAAAATATTTTCGTTACTGGCCCCATCCATGGTGTGACTCAAACCAGTGAGCGGGCAAGCTGGTCGATTGATGCCCAAGGAGTTGAGCACAGCTCAGAAGATCTGGTGCGCGTCTCGGTGCGGAGTTCTGGCAAGGCGCGGATTGAGCTGATTGACACCCCAGGGATTGATGAGGTAGATGGTGCCGGCCGGGAGCGCTTGGCTCAGCAAGTTGCCAAACAAGCTGATTTGATTTTGTTTATCATCTCTGGCGACCTAACCAAGGTTGAGCACGCCGCTCTCTCAGCGCTGCGCAAAGCCAGTAAACCAATGCTGTTGGTCTTTAATAAAATTGACCAGTATCCTGATACAGACCGTTCAGCCATCTACCACAAAATTCGGGATGAACGGGTGCGGGAACTGCTCTCTCCGGAGGAGATTGTCATGGCTGCAGCCTCGCCGTTGGTTGCCCAGGCGGTACGACGCTCTGACGGAACGGTGGGGGCACAATTGCTGCCTGGTCCTCCCCAGGTTAAAGATTTAAAGTTGAAGATTTTAGAAATCTTAGAGCGAGAAGGCAAGGCACTGGTTGCCTTGAATAGCCTCCTGTTTGCCGATGACCTGAACGAGCAGTTGGTCCAGCGGAAAATGCAGATCCGAGATAAAAGTGCAAATCAGATTATTTGGAAGGGGGCCACGACTAAAGCGGTGGCGATCGCTCTGAATCCAGTGACAATGGTGGATTTGCTTAGTAGTGCTGCAATCGATGTGGCGATGATTTTGACCCTATCGAAGCTCTATGGGATCTCCATGACCCAACAGGGCGCAGTCGGTCTGCTGCAAAAGATTGCGATTACCATGGGTGGGGTTAGCGCTGGGGAACTGCTGGCAACCTTGGGGTTAAGTTCCCTCAAAGGGTTGCTGAGTCTTTCTGCCCCGGTAACCGGAGGGGCATCCTTGATTCCCTATCTGTCAGTGGCGATCGCCCAGGCGGGAGTGGCAGGGGTTTCTTCCTATGCCATTGGTCAAGTTACCAAGGAATACCTGGCCAATGGGGCTTCTTGGGGACCCACAGGACCCAAAACTGTTGTTAATCAGATTTTAGCCTCCCTGGATCAAACCTTTATCCTAAATCGCATCAAGGAAGAGTTACGGGCCAAGCTGGATCTGCAGGGGCGTTCTTCCCAGGCCACCTCTTAACCCTGATTAGTTTGCCTGGATTGGGTTGCCTCAGGATGGAGAACCTGATGCAGCACGCTCAAGAGTTCCTGGGCGGTGTAGGGTTTAGCGAGGAACACCTCAACCCCCATACTGGCGGCTTCAGCCGCTTTGTTACTGGCTGCCAGTCCACTGACGGCAATCATCTTAATCTTCGGGTTAATATCCTGCAGCAGGCGGATGGTCATGGGGCCATCCATTGAGGGCATCATCCGGTCAATTAGAACTAAATCAATCGCATTTCGTTGCTCTAGGTATTGGGCGATCGCCCCCACTCCATCACTAGCCGTGATCGCCCTATAGGAGTGGCTTTCAAGCAGGGTTTTGGTCATCTCTCGCACCGCTGCTTCGTCATCAACCACCAAAATCAATTCTCCCTGCCCTTGAAAAAGGTGGGTATCTTTGACTTCCTGGGGCTCTGCTGCCTTCAAAGCTGGCAAGTAAACCTTAAATTGGGTTCCCTGGTTTACTGCACTCTCTACAGTAATAAACCCCCCATGGCTTCTAACAATTCCCATCACGGTAGAGAGACCAAGACCCGTGCCTTTACTGGGTGCCTTGGTGGTAAAAAAAGGCTCAAAAATTCGATCTAAGATCTCCGGAGAAACTCCCACACCAGTATCAGTGACTGTGATCGCAACGTAGACCCCAACTTGAGCATCTAAGTGCAGCCGGGCATAGTTTTGATCTACACAGTAATTTTCCGCTAAAAGGGAAAGGGTTCCCCCCTCAGGCATGGCATCACGAGCATTGACACATAGGTTCATCAGAATCTGATGCAGGTGAGTCGGATCGCCAGCAATGGTCCACAGGTCTGGGGCAATATTGGTCCGCACCTTAATCGACTTAGGAAAGGTCTGCTCAACAATCTTTTTAATTTCCAGGATCAGATGGCGGACTTGCAAAACGTTACGCTTGCCCTCTAGACCCCGGGCAAAAGAGAGGACCTGCTTAATTAAGTCTGCTCCCCGCTTGGCATTCATTTCCAGAATAGAGAGCAACTCCTGGCTTCTGGGGTCCGGATATTTCTTTTGCAGGAGTTCGGCTGCCATCAACACCGGGGCCAGAACATTGTTTAGATCGTGGGCAATCCCACTAGCGAGGGTGCCAATGCTTTCCATGCGTTGGGCCCGCAGAAACTGGGCCTCTAGTTGCTTTTTCTGGGTGATATCCGAAAATGAGGTGACAACAGCATAGGGAAAAGCTTCAGACTCCCGCAGCAAAGGTTGAGCATTAACTGAAATCCAACAGAGGCTGCCATTGTGCTTGTGGATTCCCATCACAACATTTGAGCAAGGGGTACCCGTCTTCAGGGTGATCATCGCCGGGTAGGTCTCTTCGGCAAATACAGAGCCGTCTTCATGGATTGCTTGCCAGTTTAAGTCCTGCAGGGTTTGCTGCTTGAGTTGCTCGGTTCCCAGACCCAAAATTTTTTCGGCACTGGCGTTACAGGCTTGAATTTTGCCCTCGGCGTCCTGAACCAAAATGCCTTCATGCATTGCCGCTACAACGGAGCGATAGCGTTGCTCACTTTCTCGCAGGGTGGCCTCGGTTCGCTGGCGCTCTGCCAGTTCCATCTGGGCCTGTCGATACAGTTCAGATTGCTGTAGGGCGATCGCAACTTGGGTTGCCAGTTGCTTGAGAAAGTCAATTTCCCACTGCTGCCAGGGGCGAGGGGCTGAGCAGTGATTAACCACCAGCAGTCCCCAGAGGTTATCGACCTGGAGAATCGGGATTACCAAGTTGGCTCGAATCCGAAACTCAGCCAGCAGATCAATGTGACACTGAGCTAACCCAGCAGCATAGATATCTGCGGTGGCCTGTACCCGCCCCTGCCGGTAAAGATCCCGACCTGAGTCGGTGGCAAAGAAAGTGTCTTTGACCGTGACTCCTAACAGGGAAGACCACTCTGGCCCCACTGATTCAACGACAATCACCCCACTCCAGTCGGGTTCAAAGCGATAAATAAATACCCGTTCGGCCTGCAGCAACTGCCGAACTTCAGAAACCGTCGTGTTGAGAATATCCTCCAGATTTAAAGTCTGACGGATGTGTTGGGCAATTTCAGTTAACAGCCGCTCCCGTTTTGCCTGTTGGCGTAGGGATGTTTCTGCCTGCTTGCGCTCAACGGCATAGCGAATCGAATGCTCCAGCAAGGCACTCCCCAGGTGGGCCTTTTCTAGGTAATCCGCGGCCCCGGCTTTCATGGCCTCAAGATCAAGGTCGTGACCTCCCTGGCCAGTCAGAATAATAATCGGGGCTTCGCACCCACTCAGTTCCGCCGCCTGCAGTAGCTCCAGACCACTGTGCTCCCCCAGGCAATTGTCAAGGAGGTAGACATCGTGGTCACAGTGGTTAACTGCCGCTAGACCCGCCTCGTAGGTTGTTACCCATTCCAGCTCAAAGCTCATGCCCTCAATTTGAGAGAGCAAGTCCCGAGTCAAAATAAAGTCGTCCTGATCATCCTCAATTAACAGGACTTTAAATTGGCGGTTATTCATCATTAGCCTCCGCTCTCTTCCGGCGGCAGCTCCACAATTTCAAACCAGTACTCGCTTAGGGTCTTCATCACCTCAGCCAGGGCACTAAAGGTAACGGGCTTGGTAATAAAGGAGTTGGCACCCAGATCGTAGCTGCGATAGATATCTTCTTGTGCCTGGGAGGTGGTGAGAATCACCACCGGAATCTGCCGCAACTGGGGATCGGCCTTAATTTCCTCTAGGGCCTCCCGGCCATCTTTTCTAGGCATATTTAAATCTAACAGAATCAGGCCAGGGCGGGGAACCGCTTCGGAGCTGTTATTCAAAGGGGTGTACTGCCCGCGATGGTGCAGATAGTTCATTAATTCCTCGCCGTCTTCAACAAAAAAAAGTTGGTTAGCCAGTCGGCTTTCCCTTAGGGCTTCTCTGGCTAAGAGGCGATCGTCCTCGTCATCATCTGCCATGAGAATGGTGACTAAGTGTCTGGGTCTTGTCACGATGGCGAGTCTCCTTGATATTGCTTGATGGGTAGGGTCACCCTAAAGACTGCCCCCTCTCCGGGGGTGCTATTGGCTGAGATCTGACCCCCATGGCGCTCAGTAATCCGGCGGCAGATCGCCAAGCCCATCCCTGTTCCCTCAAACGCCTGGCGGCTGTGCAGCCGCTGAAAGACGCTAAAGATACGGTCAAGATACTTTTCCTCAAAGCCAATCCCATTGTCTATCACCGTGATTTGACAATACTCCCCTTCTGCTGCAGCTTCGCTGGGATGCTCTGAAGAATCCAGCAGCTGTGCCTTCACTTTCACCTTTGGGGGGTCTGAGGGACGGTGAAACTTGAGGGTATTACTAATCAGGTTCAAAAACAACTGACGCATTTGCAGGGGATCGGCTTCTAGGGTTGGCATCTCCCTAACCTCTACCTGGCCGTGGGTCTGTTCTAGGCGGACTTCTAGATCTAAAAGAACCCCTTGGACAACCTGGTTCAGGTTGACGGGGCCAAAGGGTTGGGCCTTGGTGGTGACCCGCGAAAAGCTAAGTAGATCGTTAATCAGGGTCTGCATCCGCCTGGCAGCTTCTTGCATTCGAGCCAGATAGTCTTGTCCTTGGTCGGTTAACCCTGGAGCGTGATATAGCTTTAGGCGATCGCCAAAGGCTTGGATCTTGCGTAGGGGTTCCTGTAGGTCATGGGAGGCGACATTGGCAAATTGTTGCAGCTCATAGTTGGAGCGGGCCAGTTCCTGGCGCTGGCGGGTTTCTTGTTCTAAAAGCTGGGCTTGGGCTAGGGCAATGCCCATCTGATCCCCTAAGGGCCGCAAAAGGTCAATCTCAAAATTAGACCACTGGCGAGGTGAGTCACACTGGTGGGCAATGAGCAATCCCCACAGATCTGTTTTGGTTAAAATCGGCACCACTAGATTGGCCTGGACCCCAAACTGCTGTAGCATTTCTCGATAGCAGGATTTGAGGTCTGCTTTGGCTAAATCTGTAATTGTCCCCACCCGACCATGAGCGTACTGTTGGACATATCCTTGCTCAAAGCAGGGATCAACAAGCTTTTGTCCTAAAATCACTGGCCACCCGGAAACGACCGCTTCTTTGACCACGGTTCCGGAGCCATCGGACCCCAGCCGAAAGATCATTACCCGATCAGCCTGGAGAAACTGCTGGACTTCGGTGACGGTAGTTTGAAGAATTTCTGCTACATCTAAGGATTGACGAATCTTAAGGGTGATGTCAGCAAACAACTGCGATCGCAGGTTTTGCCGCTGCAGCTCTACTTCAATTTGCTGGCGCTCCAGGGTGGTTTGCTGCAGTTCAATCAGGTGACGCCGCAGTTCTAGTTGCGCCACCACTTGGCGACCCAAGGCTTGTAGGGCCGCTAGTTGTTGAGAACTTAGCTCTCTGGGCTGAAAATCAATCACGCACATCGTCCCCAAGGCTTGGCCCTCAGGCGTGATCAAAGGCACCCCGGCATAAAAGCGAATTTTAGGGTCATGGGTAACCAGCAGGTTCTGGGTGAATCGTGAGTCCGCCAGGGCATCGGGGACGATTAAAAGATCAGAATGCAGAATCGTATGGGCACAAAAGGCAAGATCTCGAGGTGTTTCAGAGGCTGTTAATCCTACCTTGGCCTTAAACCACTGGCGGCAGTCATCCACCAGACAAATCAAGGCTGTGGGGGTTTGGCAGATCTGGGCAGCAAGGGAGGTTAGATCATCAAAGGCTGCCTCTGGCTCTGTATCAAGAATTTGATACTGCTGCAGGGCTTGGAGTCTGGCTGCTTCATTGTCTGGTAGCGGAGCTTTCATCACCAAAAGAGGGTTTGCTACAGGGATTAGGGCCAGAAAAACCTGCCGCTAGTTTTGGCAAATTTAAATCTAAGGGTCTTCCTAGGGCAACAGGGAAGAGTTAAATTCTCAAAAACCTCAAAAAAACCCACCGTACTTTTTCTATCTTGCACACTTGAGTCCCTAAATTAGCCCCTTGTTCACAACTTGCTACAGGTCCGGTTTCATTGAACAGTTGGTTTAAAGGTCACTGCGCTCCGGCCCCGAGGTCCAAATAGACTGCTTAAATCGAGTCTGAGCGGCCTTAAATGCTTCGTCCATGACCTGCTGAATTTGTTTGGGGTCCGGCTGCTTACCCCCCATCAAATCACCAAAGTAGACACAGGCGGCTTCTCCCAAAGCCCAGGTATAAGCGGCAGCCCAGGAGGCGGCAATCACGCTGCCAAATCCTGGAATAAACTTGACAAGTTCCCGACCAATAACTTGGGCCATAAACCCACCGGCGATCGCACTGGCAACACCGCCAGCCTGAGAAGGACTTAACACCTGACCATAAAGTTGCCCCAAAAGTCCCACCAGCGTCACCTGCAGGGCCGTCAACACAGGCATGGTTGCAAAAGGTATGGGTACAGCCGCTAGAGTGCCCGCCATAATCGCAAAAGGGGTAATGTAGCGTCGCCCAGCCTCGCGGTAAAAGTTGCCAATCTCACTGCCTACTTCTGCCTTGGTCATCAGATGCATGACTTTGGCCTCTGCTTCTGGCAGTAAACCTGCGATCGCCTCAACCAAGGCTTCTAAACCATAAAAAACGGGGGTATAACTATCTTCTTCCAGGGTAAAATCCACTAAAACTGCCTGATCATAGAGTCCCTGAAGCCGAGCTTGCAGCTCCCTAAAGGCCCGGCTGACATCTTCATATTCAGGCGGGTAGACAGGATGATCGACGGCATCAACCGGATAAACTTCGTGGAGGCAGGTAACCGCCAGCAGACAGGGAATTTCAGGATGCTGTTGCCGAAGATGGGTCACAACTTGAGCTAGGGAATCGGTGGCAAAGTCATTAATTCTAATCGTTAAAATTAATATTTTGGCAGCAGCAATTGTTGTGGCTTCCTTAGCTGGTTCTAGCTCCCCCAGCAAGGTTTGAGTGATCTGTTGAATCCCTTCATTACTTTCCCCTAAACCCACGGTATCGGTAAAGATCAGCAGCGGTAGGTTACCCGTTGGATAGTCATAGCGCTGCGTATGGGTGGTGTGGGGCCGAAACCCTTGACCGACAATCTCCGCCGAGACCCCGGTAATCCCGCGAGTGATGGAGCTTTTTCCCGCTTGGGGCTTGCCAATTAAAATCACCTCAGTTGTGGGTAACTGAGTCCGGATCTTGGCTAAAATTTCAGCAATTTCAGCTTCATTGACCCTGAACCAACCAGAAACTTGCGTCTTCCTCTGCTGCAGAAAAGTCATGACTCGACTTTGAGCTGCCGAACCGCGTCGCTGCCAGTTTTGAACCCATCCTCCAGCAGGTTCAGATTCAACCAAGGGCTGATGCTCAGAAGTATCCGCAGTTTTCACCGACGGCGGATCAGAGGCAGGATCAATGGGATTAAAATCATCAGGTTCCGAAGCCATCGCTAGGGCAGCCTGCCTAACACTAAAGGGATCTAGATAAATTTAAATTAATCAAAATAAAGCTTATCGTTCAGGACGGGCCTGATCACCATTCTCAGTATCTTCATAGAGGGCATCCAACTTTTCTCGCACATCTTCTACTGTCATAGAGCGCATCACCAACAAGGGCTCATCAATCATGTTGCCCGTTTCATCTAGAAGCTCCGGATGGGCTGGGTAACCGTTTTCAGTGTAACGGCCGGATCTAGGAGGACGCGAGTATGGGCGTTGAGACTCAATCCCCAAGGTGAGTAGGCTCCGAATCAGGTTGCCAACGGCTAGAAATGCCAAAACTGTAAAAGCCAGAATATAAAGTAGTTGTAACATCGGTTTCCCTCTAGAACGCTCAGCCAATCAAACAGTTTTTTGACGCTCTATTAACTAATAGACTTAAGTTTAAATCCTCTGCTTTTAGTTTCTCAGGTTCTTGACCGGAAACCTATGATCGGAGGATTATTTTCCTAAGCGGTCCCCTGACGAAACCGGATTTTTACCTGCCAGCACTCTGTCACCAGTTGATGCCAGCTCATTAAGATTCCTGGCTCTACCCCAACTTGACCATTGGTGACTTTGAATAGGCTTTGAGCAGCTGTGACCTCTTGCTGAGACTGAACAACCCGACCTAGCAGATCAGCCTGCTCTTGGGGGCTCAGGCATGGGACTTTCTCTGCTTCTAGAAAGGAGCGCGAGCGGCTAAACCAATATTGAAAATCTTCTAGTAACGGTTCTAGCAGAACCTGAAGCAGTTGGGGTTCTGGTAAGTTAAAACTGGACATCTTAAAATCTAAGCTTTCTTTATATCTTGTTACATTCTGAGCTTGATTCCTTAAAAAAGCAACTGTCAACAGATAGAGACCCATAGTCAATTGAGCACCTGCTGTAAAGGTTTACGCTTGCCCCCTATTGAAAAAGATTTACTTTATACAAGGCTCTCTGAGGCGATCAACTTGGCACCCGGCACCTATGCTTTAGGCCTGCATACAACCCAATCAGAGCTAGGGCTAAGGCTGACAAACTTTAGCAATGACTGCCGCTATCAAGTTTGGACTCTTGGCCGGGGGCTTTCAACCCATTTACATTCACACCTGGCAGAGTTTATCTTGCCGCAACAGTGGTCGGCGCTTTCGTTCCTGGCGGTTGCCACTGGTCCCGGCAGCTTCACGGGGACCCGCATTGGCGTTGTCACCGCTCGGACCCTAGCTCAGCAACTTAATCTGCCCCTGTTCCCCATCTCAACCACAGCAGCCCTGGCCTGGGCGCACCGGGTTGCTGCTAAGACATTAGAGACAAACTTACCCCTTAGAATTGCTGTAGAAATGCCCGCCCAGCGAGGAGAAGTCTTTGGAGCCATTTATGAAATAGATCAGATCGAAGCTAGCCTGTCGCCAGTGCTAGCAGATGGCCGCTTTGCTTTAGAAGTTTGGCAACAGCACCTTGAAAATTTTCAGCCGACAAAACACCTGCAGGTTGATGCTGACCCTCATACTAAAATAGCTTGCCAGGCCCTGCTGGACCTTGCCTTTCTCCGCTGGCAGCAGGGGGAGCGCCCTCCCTGGTCAGCCACCCTACCCTTTTATGGGTAAAATTCCCCACCCCTAGGCCAGGGCAGTAAACTCCTTGGGGCGAGCAAAGATCATCCGGCCAGCCGAGGTTTGCAGGGAGCTTGTCACAATTACCGGCAGCTCATCACCAATGTGGCTGACCCCCTCTTCGACCACTACCATGGTCCCGTCTTCTAAATAACCAACTCCCTGGGCCGGTTCTTTGCCTTCTTTAAGAATCTTGAGTTCCATCGTATCTCCAGGGAGATAGAGAGGGCGAACGGCTTGGGTCAGGTCGTTAATATTCAACACTTGCACAGCTTGAAAACTAGCAACTTTATTGAGGTTGTAGTCGTTGGTCATCAAGGTGCCATTAATTTCTTGGGCCAGGCGGACTAGCTTGGCATCGACTGTAGACACTTCTTCGTAATCTGCCGGATGAATCACAATTCGCTCCGGATAGGTTTCTTTGAGTTGATTAAGAATGTCTAGCCCCCGGCGGCCACGAACTCGTTTTTGATCATTAGCGGCATCTGCAACGCCTTGCAGTTCTTGTAAAACAAATTGGGGAACCAGCATCTGACCTTCAATAAACCCTGTATCTAAAAGTTCTTTAATCCGGCCATCAATGATACAACTGGTATCGAGAATCTTGGCAGAAGCAGGCTTAAGGGTTCCCTCGGCTAAGAGCATTGTCTCCACAGAGTGGGGGTTAATCAGGCGCAGAAGGGCTCTGCCATGGGTGTCTGCAAGGTTGGTGCCAGAATAGGCAAAGACTAAACTCGCTAAAACTGCAGCCAGGGGCTTGATAAACGCAAACTCCTCTGGAATGGGCAGCAGAAAAATCGGGGCTAAGACTAAATTCGCCACCAGCAGCCCAACGACCAGGCCTACGGCCCGACCCAGCAAAACATCAGCGGGTAATCTCTGGATGCTGGCCTCAAGGCGATGATAGGTGGTTTGAGCAGCGATTCCAAAGGCAATTCCAATCAGCCCCCCAAAGGCTGCAAGTACCCAACGCAAACCCTCTTGGTTCGCCACCTGAGCTAGAACCCGAGTTGGTAACAACTCTATACTGTGAAAGCCGATCGCAGCGCCAGCAAGAATAAATGTAAAAATAAGAATTGCGTCAAGCATGATTCCAAGCCTGGGAAACGGAGGAGCAGCTCTCTTAGGGAGGCTTTAGGCAATTGGAGACAGGGTAGCAGACTGCAGTTATCAACCCTGAGAAAAGGTCAACGCTAGGTTTGGCAATTAACGTCTCGCTCAAGTTACACCCGAGGAAGTCTCTCTATCATGAAGCAATGCCCGATTTCATTGTCATTGATAATTTTAGCATTTGGGACCTGATCCGTTGGACCCTGCCGCTGCCAGGATTCTGCCCAGAACTCCCTTGCTAAAGGAGTTACTCCGAAATCTTTAACTCGCACTCATAAAGTTAATTTCGGCAGTAGGGCTCAAAACCAGCAAAGAGAACTTGAAGATACCCTATTCGTGGCCAGTTGCAATCGTCCTACGACTAAAGAGAGATATTTATCCCCACCTGTCAGTTAACCGCATGAGTGATCGATTAGCCACAATCGGCCAGGGCCAGCAAACAGAGCAAGGCAACGAATTTTTCGAGCCGCCTACCTCTGCCTATGTTCATATTCCTTTTTGTCGTCGCCGCTGCTATTACTGCGACTTCCCGATTTCGGTGGTTGGAGAAGCCCGAGGAGAGAATTCAGGCACGATCGCTCAGTACGTCACCCTGCTAGGTCAAGAAATTAAGATCACACCAATCTTTGACCAGCCCTTAGCTACTGTGTTTCTGGGAGGGGGGACGCCTTCCTTGCTATCAGCCGCGCAGTTAGCAGAGATTTTAACGGGGTTAGATCAGCGGATTGGCCTCCAGACAAACGCTGAAATTTCAATGGAGATAGATCCGGGCACCTTTACCCTGGCGCAACTTCAGGGATATCGCCAGGCAGGGGTCAATCGCCTGAGTGTGGGAGCCCAAGCCTTTGATCCGGACATGTTAGCTGCCTGTGGGCGCTCCCACTCCGTGGCTCAAATCTACGAAGCTGTAGAAATTGTTGATCAAGCGGGCTTTGACAATTTCAGCCTGGACTTGATCTCAGGACTGCCGGGGCAAACTTTGGCAGACTGGGACTTCTCTCTAGCAGCAGCGATCGCTTTGGCTCCTAGGCATCTTTCTGTCTATGACTTAACGATTGAGCCGGGAACGGTGTTTGAACGGCGGTACCAACCCGGCAGCGATCCTTTGCCTTCCGATCAAGCAACCGCCCAGATGTACCGCTGTGCGGTCCAAACCCTGACAGCAGCAGGCTATGAGCACTATGAAATTTCTAACTACGCCCAACCCGGCCACCAGTGCCGCCATAATCGCACCTACTGGCAAAACCGTCCCTACTACGGATTTGGGATGGCAGCCACCAGCTACACCCATTACCAAAGGTTCAGCCGTCCGCGAAAACGCCGGGAATATTTTCAGTGGGTTCAATCCCTCATAGAATCCCAGGGAAGCATTGACCCTCCTCAAACCTCTGCAAAGGATAGGTTGCTTGAAACCTTAATGCTAGGACTGCGATTGGCAGAGGGTCTCTCGCCAGTAGCACTCCAACAGCAGTTTGGCCCAAGGGCTGTGGAGAGAGTTTACAAGTGTTTAGAATCCTTTCAATCTCAGGGATGGGTGGAACTTCAATTGGATTCCCCGGTAGCCCAAATTCGGTTAACCGACCCAGAGGGTTTCTTATTCTCCAATCAAGTTTTAAGCGCCCTATGGCAGGAATTGGACTAATAACCCTTCAAGCTTGTCTGGGCAAATCTGGACAAGTGC
>JBGTDP010000257.1:0-3931 GCA_041748255.1 Thermosynechococcaceae cyanobacterium
GGAATTGCCTTAATTTGCTGATGGGTTTCTTGATGAATTTGTTTAAGCTGGGTCTGTTGAGCCTCGGTTAACCCAAGTTGCTGGGTGAATTTTTCGTGTCGGGGTCCCTTCCTACCTTCTGGCGCTCCTGTGGGGGATGACTCCTGAGCGATCAATTGGGGCTGGTTAATAGACAGGTTTCCAGTGGCAGCAAATGCCCCTCCCCCCAGAAGGACCGTTGCAGCAGATAGAACTAACAGGCGATTTCTCATGACGATTCAACTCCATGTGATTGAGACTTTAGAGATGTCATGTTTCTCATTAAGCCTGCTAAAAATTACAGTTTGACCTACTTCTAAATGACAGTTTTGTAATTTAATCAAGCAAGCGTTGAGCATAGAATAGAGTCTTAGGTTAAGACTATGCATGTCCTATTTGTTGAAGACGAGTCAAAGATTGCCAACTTCGTGAATGCCGGCTTAAAGGAGCATGGCTTCGTGGTTGATCACTGTGACAATGGCGACCAAGGCTATGAGAGTGCAATTAGTAATGACTATGATGCGGTTGTTCTTGACATCATGGTCCCCGGCAAAGACGGACTCTCAATTCTTAAAAGCCTGCGCCGCGCCCGACGCAATGTGCCAGTCATTCTGCTGACTGCTCGCAACGAACTTGATGACCGACTTGAGGGGCTAAATCTGGGGGCAGATGATTACCTCGCCAAGCCTTTTTTTGTGGAAGAGTTGGTGGCTCGGATTCAGGCAGTGGTGCGTCGCAGTGCTGGCGATCGCCAGCACCTATTAGGGGTCGGCCCGCTGAAACTAGACTGCCTCACCCGAGAAGTCACTTGCAATCAGCATTCCGTGGAACTGACGACCCGTGAGTTTAATCTGCTGGAGTACTTAATGCGATCGCCTGGACGGGTGTTTACCCGCACCCAAGTTTTAGAGCATGTCTGGGGCTATGACTTTAACCCCAGTACGAATGTGGTGGATGTCTGTGTTCAACGAATTCGCAAGAAGCTTGACCCGATTGGGGGGTCGGGATGGATTGAAAGTGTGCGAGGGGTTGGCTATCGGTTTCGCCAGTCAGAGTCTTAATACTGTGATTCGTTCCTTCCGGGTCCGCCTTGCTTTGGCCTCTGCTGTTTTAGCCGGGAGTGTCCTGGTTGGATTTGGTCTGACTTCCTGGTGGTTGATTTACACCACCAAGGTGAGTCGCTTGGATGAAACCCTTAAAAGCCACTTGATCCGGGCAGGCCGCCCCCAACGGCAAGCACGATGGCAGCTCCATCAAGGGTTGCCACCCCGAAACTTGGGACCAGAGGCAGAAACGGTGGCTTTGCTTGTCGTTGATCCAGACAACCAGACACTTTATCGGTCTGATAATTGGCCCTCTGATTTGAAATTAGAGTCTTTAAGGCCGCCGCACCCCCCAGGCTTAGAAAGCCAAGTACCACCTAGGAGATTGCAGTTCCCTGGACGGTTGCCAAAGCCGTCGCCCCTAGAGCCAAGATTTGCAACTCAAACCACCGGCAGTCAAAGTTGGCGGATTGGGGCTACGACCTTTCCCTCTCGGCGGGTGGCGATCGCTGTTAGTCTGGGGGCCATTGATCATGAGATGGAGATCATCCGCAATCTTTTTCTAAGTTTGATCGTTGTAGCCCTGGGGTTAATTGCTGCTGGGGCCTGGTGGCTGGCTGGTAATGCTTTGAGTCCAATTCAGCAGTTGACAGTTGCAATCCGACGGGTAACGGTTAAGGGGTTGGATCAACGGGTGCCGGTCGGGTCCACGGATATTGAATTTGTCCAGTTGATTCAGGTTTTCAATCAGATGATGGAAAGCCTGGAACGCAGCTTTAAGCAGTCTTCTCGCTTCAGTGGAGATGCTGCCCATGAACTTAAAACGCCCCTGGCAATTTTGCAAGGAGAACTGGAGAGAACCTTACAGCAGGTTGAACCTGGATCACCCATACAACAGCGTCTCGGCAGTTTGCTTGATGAAGTCCGTCGCCTAAGTGGGATTGTCCGCAAGCTCCTGCTGCTCTCTTTGGCGGATGCGGGGCAAATGAGTTTGTACCGGGTGGACGTTAATTTGTCTGAAATCCTCGTTCAGATGCCGGAGGATATCGAACTGCTAGCGCCGCACCTCAAGGTTGAAACAAACATTGCGGATAGTCTAATCGTCCAGGGCGATCGCGATCTGCTGGTCCAGGTTGTTCAAAATCTAATTAGCAATGCGATTAAATACAATTTTTCCGATGGTTGGATTAGAATTCAGGCTTGGCAGCACCAATCCAGGGCGTTAGTCACCATTGCTAATTCTTCTAAGTCAATCCCCCCAGCCGATCAAGCCCGAATTTTTGAGCGATTTCATCGTGGCGATCCGGCCCGGACTCGTAAAGTCGAAGGCACCGGACTCGGCTTGAGTTTATCGCGGGAAATCGCCCGAGCCCATCGGGGGGATCTCA
This sequence comes from Thermosynechococcaceae cyanobacterium, assembly GCA_041748255.1. Lineage (GTDB taxonomy): Bacteria > Cyanobacteriota > Cyanobacteriia > Thermosynechococcales > Thermosynechococcaceae > JBGTDP01. The sequence goes on from JBGTDP010000257.1 coordinate 2,450, forward strand.
CCCTGGATGCCACTGCTCCTGGTGAGACTGCCTTTACCTTCAGCTTGCCTTTGCAAATTCCACAAGGATAAAGATCTACCCAATTTGTTGAAATTCTATTCCTTCCGTTAAGCCTGCTCCCAATCCAGCAGCTCTTTGATCTTGATCTGGCCCTCAACCGCATTCGCCAAGCTGTTAGTGATTTCCCTAAAGCGGTGATGTTTGAGCTGACCGAGCGGGGGTTTGATTCTCCTAATGTCAAAGACCATCGCTAAAGGAATTAGCCTGAAAACTCTAGGGACATTTCTACCCAAAAGCCGGTTTAAAGCAAAGCTTGGACAAAGTCTGAGAGGCGCTCCATACCTTTTTCAATGGTAGGAATGTCAGTGGCATAGGAGAGGCGAATATTGTCATCAGCCCCAAAGGCAACCCCTGGAATCGCCGCGACATGGTGAACTTGGAGCAATTTTTCGCAAAACTCTAAGGACTTCAAGCCGGTTTTACTAACATCGATAAATAGATAAAAAGCCCCCTCAGGCTTGGGGCCAGACAGCCCTGGAATTCCATCAAGATGCGCTAGCATCACCTGACGACGTTTGGCAAACGCCTGGCGCATCTGTTCAACGCAGTCTTGAGACCCTTCTAGAGCGGCAATGCCGCCGTACTGAGCAAAGGTGCAAACATTAGAAGTACTGTGACTTTGGATACTGGTCACTGCTTTGATTAGTTCCACCGGACCGGCTAAATAGCCTAACCGCCAGCCGGTCATTGCATAGGCCTTGGCAAAGCCACTGCTGACAATGGTGTGTTGATAAGTTTCTGGGTCTACGGCCCCGATGCTTAAATGTTCGGCATCATCGTAGAGAATTTTTTCGTAAATTTCATCTGAAACCACCCAAATATCTTCCTCTACGACCACCTGGGCGATCGCCCGGATTTCGTCCGGGGTGTAGACCATGCCCGTGGGATTAGAGGGGGAATTAAGGATAAATAGCCGAGTTTGAGGAGTAACTGCTTGGCGCAGTTGAGCCGGAGTAATCTTAAATCTATCTTGGGCCGTGGTCTCAACAATCACGGGTATGCCTCCGGCAAGCTTGACCATTTCTGGATAGCTCAACCAGTAAGGGGCCGGAATAATCACCTCTTCTCCTGGTTCTAGGAGGGCCAGCATCAAGTTAAATAAAGATTGCTTACCGCCATTGGTAACCAGCACATTTTCTGGGGCGTAGCAAAGCTCGTTGTCCTGGCGCAGCTTTTCGGCGATCGCTGCTCGCAGGTGCGGCTCCCCTGCCGTCGGTCCATACTTAGTTTTTCCCTGGTCTAGGGCTTGCTTGGCGGCGGCTTTAATGTGGGCTGGGGTGTCAAAATCCGGCTCTCCGGTACTGAAGCTACAGACATCGATTCCCTCTGCTTTCATCGCTTTGGCCTGGGCTGCGATCGCTAGGGTTAAAGAAGGAGTGACCTGATTCACTCGGGCTGCCAATTTCATAGTTACCTCGAAAA
>JBGTDP010000258.1:0-2828 GCA_041748255.1 Thermosynechococcaceae cyanobacterium
ATTCCCACTCTGGAGACTCAACTGAGCATTGCTAATCTCAGCCACAAAACCCTGCTGCGTTTGGGTTGCTTGGACCAGAGTTGAGGCTCCTGCGGTTGTCTCAAGCAGAATCTCCAGACCTGCAGCAGTGGGGGTTAATTCCACGCCTGTCACTTGGGCAACCTGGGCCTGAGCTGGCTGGGTGGCCAGAACCGTCACAATTCCAGTCAGACAGAGGCAGGAAGTCAAATTCAACGCTTTCACAAAAAATCCTCACAATTGAAAGTGGTTCTCTATTTTTGGTTTAATGCGCGGATAGCAGTTTAAGAGTTACTTGTCCAAGGACATTGATCCCAAGCATGATTCACCCCTTTCTCTCCCGGAGTTCCAGATTGGTAATTCTGGTTATCTGGACCTTCAATCATCCCTAGCTAAGAGCTGGTCAAAGCCTAGAAGTCAATTGCGTATCTAAGGCTAAAGGTTCTGCCAGGGGCAGCCGTGAAGCTGTCATTGGATCGCAGCCGCAGCAACTGAGATGGGGCACTAAAGTACTGGTTATTGAGCAAATTCTGGATACCCAACTGCAAGCTTCCTTTGCCAAGCTGGATACTGCTAATAAAGTCCAGGGTTACGTAGTCATTCACGGGTCTGGAGTCTACCTCGGCGTCAAAGGCGCGATCGCGGCTGCCGGAATAGAGCAACTGCAAGCGATTCTGCCAGCCCGGTAGGGTCTCGTTCTCCACGTAGGCGGTAAGCTTCAAAGGGTTAATCCGAAAGCCAGTCAGGGCTAAAAACTCGCCATCATCCTCGCGATCGTTTTCGCCTTCAACCAAGCTGAGGCTGGAACCCACGCGCCAGCGATCAGCTGGTTGAGCATCCACCGTTGCTTCCAGGCCATAGATGCGTTCAGGAGCCCGGACGATCGCCAGGGTCTCGCGATCAAAGGTGGTGCCCAAATTAGACTGATTGTAGAAACCCGCCAGGGATGCCTGAACCCGATTCCAGGTTCCGCGAACCCCCAGCTCGAAGTTATTTACCTTCTGGGCTTCCGGGCGCAGCGACTCAACGGTAAAGCCTGCGGGCGCACCCCGCAGTACCAGCCCCACATCCGCCACCGAAAACCCTTGAGAAAAGTCAGCAAACACGTTAACTTCTTCGGTGAGGTTATGGACCACTCCCAGGTTAAACAAAACATCGTCGTAGTCTAGGTCTCCCCCGGCAATGGAATTGCCCGTGAGGGTTGTAAAATCATTGACTGCCACCCCAACGCGCTCATAACGGACTCCCCCTCGCACCGATAGGGTTTCCAGCGGCTGCCAGGCCAGTTGGGTGAATAACCCCAGGTTCGTTTGATTGAGAGGGGGCACCCAGGGGCGATCGCCAATTTGGTTGAATACCAGACCATTGCTGGCATCAAAGGCAGCGGTATCAAACAGCGCTACTGGTTGAACGGCATCCTCATTGGAGTAGTCTAGACCCGACAGCAGGGTTAACTTATCGTTCGCCAGCAAAGGAGTTTCAATTTCAAGGCGACCGCCGAACTTTTGCGATTCAACCCGAGATTGAAAGATACTCAAACCCTCTGGGGTAAAAATCTCAAATCGACGACCATCAAAAGGAAAAAAGCGGGTCAGATAGTCACGGTAATACACCTGGGCATGGACCTGACTGCCAAACACTAAATTAGGATGGGTATAGTCTAGATTCACTAAGGTGTTCCTCAGCTCAGACTGATCCTCAAGCTCCAACCCAGCTCGGGCCAGAGCTTTTTGGGTTCCAGGGGGGAAAGCATTCACCGCCGGATCGGAAATAAAGTCTGTATTTTGGTCGGTGTCATAGTGATTTATCGTTAGTCCTAGGCGATGATCGCCGATCTCCCAACCAACCTTGCCAAATAGATTTAGGGTGTTGGTATCTGCCAGACTGCCTTGGCTGCTGAGTTGATCAGGGGGAATGCGATCGCCTTGGGCATCAAATAAACCGCCAATTCTGTCGTAGGTGGCACTTAGCCGATAATCAAGGTTGCCCTCCTTACCAGAGACCCCCAGCTTGCCAAGGCCCCCCAGGCTATCGGCATCAATTCGATTTAGGGACCCTGTGATCCCCGCTTCGGCTGTGAACTGAGGCGGACCTTCACCCCCTGATTTGGTAATCACATTAATAATCCCGCCGGTGGCCCCATCCCCATAGAGCGGAGTTGGCCCTCGCACCACTTCTATGCGCTTCACCACGCCTGGATCAATGGTTCTTAGATTTCGAAAAGCATTACGCGTAGTTGATTGAGGCACCCCATCGATTAACACCAGCGGATTGCGGCCCCGCAGGGATTGTCCGAACTCACTTAAACTTTGATTGCTGGGTGCCAGTCCAGGTACTAGCTTGCCTAAAATATCTCCTAAGTCTCTAAAACTGCTTGCCGATTGAGCTTGAATTTGCTCTTCGGTGATCACCGTAACCGAGCGGGGAATATCTTCAAGTTCTTCTGCGGTGCGAGTGGCTGTGACCACCAGTTCGATGGGATCTAGATCCTTGGTGGCTGCTGGTTCCGTTGGTAAAGTCTCCGCCGCTGGTTTAGCCCTAGGCGTGACATTGACAACCAATCCCTCTTGGCCCCGGACAAACACCTGACCCGTGGGCACACCAGCAGCTCCTGTTACCAGAACCTGAATCCGGCTTTGATCCAGAGGCTTAACCGTAACGGCGGCAATATCCGGGGTGGGATTCTCCTGCCGGAATGTATTCCCACTCTGGAGACTCAACTGAGCATTGCTAATCTCAGCCACAAAACCCTGCTGCGTTTGGGTTGCTTGGACCAGAGTTGAGGCTCCTGCGGTTGTCTCAAGCAGAAT
>JBGTDP010000259.1:0-7524 GCA_041748255.1 Thermosynechococcaceae cyanobacterium
GTCGTATTTATCTTCACAACCTGGCCCTTTGCCGCTAGCCTTTAGCGGGGGTTTCAAGAAGTTTGACTGAATTCTCAACAGAAGACTCGATAAGCCTGGAGTAAAGTCTTTTGGAAGATTGCTAGTTTGAAATTAGGCCAGGAATCCTTAGCACGGTTGCAATCAAGAAGCTATATTGAATTTTTCAACCTAATATTCATTGCCAAGCAGGTATATAAACCGACTTTTCGATTTGTATATCAATTTAGGTCTCTTAGAAAGGTATCGTATGTCAGAAGATGAGAAAAAGCTTGCAATTGCGCTGCCTGGTGAGTGGGCACTTCATAAGATCTTCGGACCGGCCTTGACCGAGATCGGTGAGGATTTTAAAAAGCTATATGCCGTAGGTCGGGACAAAATTATTGCAGCGGCCTGTAAGAAGATCGAAGATCCCGACGACGGCAAAAAAGCCAATCTGAGAGTCATGCGCGACGTTCTTTGGAGTGGTGCGTTCACCGAGGATGAGGTGTGCGCGGAGTACTTTGGTGGTGTTCTTGCGGCATCCCGAAGTGACGATGGCAAGGGCGATGACGCCATACAGTTTGTAGACGTAATTAAATCACTTTCTGCTAAACAGCTTCAGCTACATTACACAATCTACAATTCTCTAAATAAAGCCTTTGTTGCTGAAGATCAACGCGTTAATGTCGGTAAGGGCTCCGAGGTCACACCCAAGCAAGTGTGGTTTTCGAGTATCGAACTTTTAGATGGGCTTGGGCTCCTAGCCACAGATCTAAATATTCTTCAACGGCAAGGTCTTATATATACGTATGAAACTAACAGACACGAACTTAACGAGGGGCAGGAATTTTCTTACGCCAATGTGAACCCAACTACATTCGGGGTGCTTCTCTACGCCGCAGTACACGATCGTCTTGGTGAGTGGAGATCGTTTGATCAGCAAAATTTTGGCGACTTTGATGACGTCCTCTTACCTCAACATTATGCGTTGACTCTTGACGGACTCTTGAAAAGCGCAAGTCTTTCACAGCCACCACCGCAGATTAAGATCTAACAATTTATTCAAGCCGAATCCGTTTCGCGGCTCAGCTAATTCAGGCGTTAAACAGCAAAAGTTGACTAGGAAGTACAGCAGGGATTTGCAACGCTTAAAATGGTCGAAAAATATTAAACATTAGGGGGAGCAACCTTTGAAGCTTTTGTGAATTTCTCTTATCCGACATCAGCAATGACCTGTCCAATATCTTGAGGAGTTGCTCCTGTGGCTAATATTGCTCGAATCAACAATTCAATTGAGACGGAAGCGTCACCACTTTCAGCTTTAGCGATCCGAGGTTGGCTGGAGCTAATCTTGGAGGCAAGTTCCCTTTGAGTCATTAGTTTTCGCCGCCGCTCCTTTAAGCTTTGGCTGAGAGCTAGCTTAATTTCAACCAAAATAGTTTCCTGGGGCGTCAACTCTAAAAAATCTGGGACTGTTCCAATTTTCCAGCCTTTAGATTCCAAGCGTTCTTTCTTGGCTTGATCCATCCCATTACTCCTGTTGCTCAGCATCGTATTTTCTCAGGCGCTTTTTACAAACCTCAATTACTTTCTTAGATGTTGCTCTCGTTGTCTTATGAAAAACCTCAACAATCAAGATTGCATCATCATCAATTCGATAAATGATTCGCCAATTTTTATCTGCATCTCGAATACGGAGCTCATGACAGTGAGTTCCTATACTTGGCATAGGGCGTGAATGGGGCAACCCAAGGATTCGCCTTCCTGTAATTGCCTGAGCAGCACACCTGCTTCTATCCGCGCTTCTTGATTGAAAGGTGGGGTCTTAACTTCACCATGCAGCCAAACTAAAGGTTTGCTTTGATCTCCCATCCTAAATATATATCACATCTGATATATATTATCCTCGCTAGTCAGGGTTCCTTCTTGTATCAAGTCGCGTTGAGGGTCTGTCACGTCTGCTTAAAATTGTTCACAATAGGAAAAGCAATTTAGTTGGCCTGATAAATCTGTTGTGATAACTCGAATAGCACCATTGGTTGACAAAATTTTAGATCGGGCTTTGGCGGGGGCAGATTTGTCTGTAGAGGCGGGGCTAATTTTGTTACAGCAAACTGAGCCAGCGGAGATCGAAGCGATTCGAGCCACGGCTGATCGCCTGCGCCAGCAGCAGGTGGGGGACGTGGTGACCTATGTGATTAATCGCAATATCAACTTCACTAATATCTGTGAGCAGCACTGTAGTTTCTGTGCTTTTCGCCGAGATGAGGGGGAAGCTGGGGCCTACTGGTTAGCAGAGTCTGAAATGCTAGAAAAGACCACGGATGCTGTTGAGCGGGGAGCCACGGAGATTTGTATGCAGGGGGGCTTGCATCCGGGGGCCAAGCTCAAGGGGAGATCGCTGCCCTATTACTTAAAGGTAGTGGAAACGATTAAAAGCCAGTTTCCCCACCTACATCTCCATGCCTTTTCTCCCCAAGAAATTCAATTTATTGCCCGCGAGGATAACTTAAGTTATGCCGCCGTGATTGCGGCGCTGCAAGCAGCGGGGGTGGATTCAATGCCAGGGACTGCGGCAGAAGTCTTAGATGATGCGGTGCGGCGAGTGTTGTGCCCTGAAAAAATCAACACGGCTACCTGGCTAGAGATTGTCGGCACCGCCCATCAACTGGAACTGCCGACAACTAGCACGATGCTCTCTGGACAGATTGAGACCCCCCAGCAGCAAATCCAGCACTTGCAACTGCTGCGATCGCTGCAACAAAAAGCCCTTGAGCATTGCCACCGGGGAATTACCGAGTTTATTCTGCTGCCCTTTGTCGGTCAGCAGGCTCCTAAACTCCTGCGGCGACGGGTGGGCCGGGACCAGCCGATTTTAGCCGATGCGCTACTGCTCACCGCTGTGGCCCGGATCTTTTTAGGAAACTGGATTGTCAATCACCAGCCGAGTTGGGTTAAGCTGGGCCTCGAAGGGGCAACGACTGCTTTGAATTGGGGCTGTAATGACATTGGCGGCACACTCATGGAGGAACACATCACAACAATGGCCGGAGCTCAGGGGGGAACTTGCATGGAAGTTGAAACCTTGCAAACAGCGATCGCTTCGCTAGGGCGTCCCCACCAGCAGCGAACAACTTTGTATGAGCCATGTCTAAGATAATCTTTATTCCAGGTTACGAAATATTGATCGAGTGCCTTAAGAAACTTGTTTAGTTTGAGTGTTGATGCGACCAATCTCTAAGCTTGATCACTGGAGCTAGCATACTGATGATCACTAAGAAAACTCCCCGTTCCCTCCTTTTGACCCTAGGGGCTGCCGTTGTATTAATCGTTGGGGGCGTTGCTGCCTACTGGATTTTAGGCCGACGGGATGTCTCAACCCTGCCTCCAGGAGCAACCTTGATCCCGGAAGATGCCTTGATGAGTGTGACTGTGACTACAGACCCTAATCAATGGCAAAAACTCCGAGAGCTTGGTACGCCAGAAACCCGAGCTGTAATCAATCAGCAATTTAAACAGTTAGAAGCTCAGTTTTTAACCCGTAAAGGCTATCGCTATCAAACTGATATTCAACCCTGGGTGGGCGATCAAGTTACCCTAGCATTTCTGCCGGGTTCGGGGGATGTGGCTACCCAGCAATCCCTGTGGGTGTTGCCAATCGAAGATCTTAACCGAGCTCGCCAGTTCTTTGAAGCTCAAGCCCAAGGCAAAATGGCAGAACGCACATATAAGGGGGTTAAGATTTGGCAGCGACAGAGTGCCAACCCGGAGCAAACCGCTGCCGCTGCCCTCTTAGACCGCCGGTTTATGGTCTTTGCAACCGAGCCAAAAGTGATTGATCAGGTGATTGATGCCTCCCGTAAAGGGGCCTCCTTGGCCAGGGTGCCTCGCTACAAAGTTGCCCTACGCTCAATTCAAACAAGTCAGCCCTTTGCTGAGCTGTACGTTAATTTGCCTGCGGTTGCCTCTAGAACCAACGCCAACTCAGATCAACCCATTTCCCCAGAGGCTATAGCAAAGCTGCAAACAGCCCAGGGACTTGCTTCAACCGTTAATCTAGAAGCAGATACGATCAAGTTTCAAAGTATTTCTTGGCTCAAACCAGATAGCAAGCGCAAGTTTCAAGTTATCAATAAGGCCAAACAAATCACTAGCCGCCTCCCGGCCAACACTTTAATGATGGCCTCTGGGGGAGACTTTAAGACCTTCTGGCAAGAGTATAAACAAAGTTCTGAGTCAACACTTGCTTTTCCTTTTAATCCGAATCAGTTTCGGGCTAGTGTGCAATCGACAACCGGGATGGACTTTGATCAAGCCTTTGCTAAGTGGATGAATGGGGAATTTGCGATCGCCCTATTACCCTCGCAAACTAAATCTTCTCAAGGGGCAGGAATTGCTTTATTAGCCCAAACCAGCGATCGCAAAGCGGCTGAAAAGTCCTTTCAGCAGTTGGATCAAGTTATGAAGCAACGCTACAACTTAAAGGTGAATGAATCCAAACGCGAGGATCAAACCCTAACCACTTTGATCGTCCCCCCCAACCTACCCGTTGCCACCCATGGCTGGTTAGCAGGGAACACCGCTTTCTTAACCCTGGGGTCTCCGGTTGACAAGGCCCTGCTCCCTAAACCTTCCTCTGCTATAGAGGGTACAGACCTTTATCAGCAGGTCACCCGCTCTGATCTCAATCCGGTTAATGGTCACTTTTTTGTGGATATGCCTCGGACCCTGAGCCTGTTAGAGAGCAGTCCGTTTTTGCCCAAGCTATCCCCCAACACGCTTAAGTTTGCCCAGGCGATTCAATCAATTGGTGTCACGGCAGCTGTTAAGAATGAATGGAGCAGCCGCCACGACATTCTCGTTAAGCTAAAAAAAACAGGGTCTTAAGCCAAATTACTGGTTGATTCCGGACTTATTGGCAGAACTCAGCAACAATCTTCAGGATTCTCTGGGAGGCTTGCCCATCGCCAAAGGGGTTAATCGCGGTTGCCATCGCTTCGTAGGCTTGGTGATTACTCAGTAGCTCAGCCGCAGCCGTGACAATTTGTTCCGGCTGCGTTCCCACCAGTTTTGCGGTTCCGGCGACAACTGCTTCGGGCCGCTCGGTGGTTTCCCGTAGGACCAGAACCGGCTTCCCTAAGCTGGGGGCCTCTTCTTGCAATCCCCCGGAGTCGGTCAATAGCAAATAGCAGCGTTGAATTGCCCCGACTAGGTGGACATAATCTAACGGCTCAACCAAGAAAACTCGTGGATGCTCCCCCAGTAATGCTTGCAAAGGTTCCCGAACAGTTGGATTTCGGTGCAAGGGCAACAGCAGGGCTGTATCGGGAAATTTGTTTAATATTTCTAGAAAGCTTTGGGCAATATCTCTCAGCGGCGAACCCCAGTTTTCTCGCCGATGCACCGTTGCTAAAATCAGCCGGTACTTTTCCCAGTCTAGGTTAGGAATTGGGCAAGTTGGCTGGGCCGCAGCAACCTTGAGCAGCGCATCAATGACTGTGTTGCCAGTTTGATGAATGGTGCCGGTGACCCCTGAAGCTTGCAGATTCTTCACTGCCATAGCAGTGGGGGCAAAATGAAGCTGGGTAATTTGAGAAATTAGCCGCCGATTTGCCTCCTCTGGATAGGGATTGTAGAGATCATCGGTGCGTAGCCCAGCTTCTACATGACCAACGGGAATTTGTTGATAAAACGCTGCTAGAGCTGCGGAAAAGGCTGTCGTTGTATCCCCTTGAACCAAGACCAACTGGGGTTGCAGTTGCTGAAACAGCGCCTCTAGACCTTTAAGACTCCGACAGCTAATATCTGTCAGAGTTTGCCCGTGCTGCATAATTGCTAAGTTCTGATCGGCACTGAGGTTAAATAACCCCATAACTTGGGCAACCATTTCTTGATGCTGACCGGTTAAAACAACTTGGGTTTCAAAGGCGGATGAGCTTTGAAAAGCCTGAATAACTGGTGCTAGCTTGATTGCCTCGGGACGAGTTCCTAAGGTGATACAAATTCGAATTGGCGGGTTTGGCATTGAGATCCAGCAGTTTTCAGCAAGATTGAACAAGGGGGCGATACCGTCTCTAATCTTAACGGTCTTTATCAGTGCTCTCCATCCCTGAGAAAATTTCCATAAAAAAACCCGACTTAAGCCGGGTCAAAAAGTTTCCAATGAAATGTTTCTCAGGGCAACGGGACTAAACAGAGCATACCTTACTTAATCAAGGTCACAGGTGAGAGGGCAAGCAGCATAAACCGAAGTAGGCAGAGGAGCAGCTTTACCATTTAACCAGTTGAGCCAAAGGACTTCATGGGGATAAACTCCCTTAAAGGTGAGAACAGCCGCCCCGATCAAAACTGCTAATAGATTGGCCCCAATTAAGCCCCCAGCAACCAGCAGCACAGCACTAATTGGTAATACAGCCTGTAAAACGATGGCAAATAAAGCACCAATGGTAACCATTAGGGCAATAACTGGAAAGCCAACAACCAGCAAGCATACTGATAGAATAAAGGTCCAAATCAAAAAGCTTTTGAGCATTAGCAAAATATAAGAGCTTCCCATAGGTTTAGTTTTAGTAAGTGTCATAATATGCCCCTTTGACTCCACAAAAGTTGAACTTGAAGATTAATGAGTTCAGAAAAAAGAATTAAAGCTTGTCCGATCAGTATATAGAAGCTCTCTAAGATTTATGATTACTTGTTTATTAAAATTAACAATATAATCACCATACAAAATTCTAAATGCCAGAAGTTAGGAGCATAGCGCCGCTACCAACCAGGGCATTGCCGAGAGTAGATTTTAACTTCTGTTATCCTTGAAAGCTTTACCTGAGAGTGCATTCAGGAATTTAGTCAAATGAGTACCGCTTATTTCAACCCTTCGGCAAGGCTTGCTGATCGGATATTTCTGGAAGCGATCGCTGAATAAATATAGTCTTTGTTACAAACCTTAACTAAGCTCACAGTCTTTGAAGCTACGCTCACTCATCTCACCACCCAGCTTAGATTGACTAAGGATAGGGTTTGCTCAAGTCATTTTTCTGTTCAGATTGAACCAACTAACAGAGTCACTGCGAGCGATAGCGTGGCAGTCTCAACACAGAATCAAGGATGTGTTTGCAAAATTGGAATGCTCCCGATATTAAGTTGCGTAGAACTTAAATGGTTTATTTTTTCTTAATAGTTGACCCTGGCAGGAATAAGAAAATGTTTGAGAAGTCGGGTTTGTCATTCTGAGTGGAGCCTAGCGGAACGTTCACGGAGTGTGTCCTCAAGGATTTAGAATCTAGGGTTTGAGCTACCAACAAAGATGCTTCACTCTGCTCTCGCTCCGTACCCTGCGGGAAGCAAGCTACAGCATGACATTTAGATGCTTTTCAAACTCCTTCTAAGCTCGACTTTATCCATTTTCCAAAGAGGAAAGGTAGCAAGATCAGGATAGTGTTGTTTTGATTTGTCCTGATGAACCTGCTACCGAAAGAATTTGTGCCTTTGATCTTACTGTTTGCCCCCCTGTTTTCCAAGCCTGTG
>JBGTDP010000260.1:0-7854 GCA_041748255.1 Thermosynechococcaceae cyanobacterium
GCCATGAGTGCCTGATTATTTTAGTGACTGAGATTTGCGCCTGTCAACGCTGTCTAGTAAACCGCGAAAGAATTAATAACCTGCTTAAACAGATTCTTAACCTGAGACCAGCGCTCCTCGGCTGCAGACACACTCAAAGTATAGAGTTTACCGCGACTAACCGCTACACTCGCCAGATTATGCCGCTGCTGATCGCCCAATTGAATTTCATACTCAAAATCGTAGTAGGTTTTAGGACCCATATGGCGCTCAGAGGCTGACATCAGCTCGGCATTTCTGCCAGAATTAGGGGGGGCAATCACTTTTTGGGCTAGTTGCTGCCCTACCTCACTGGGACTGCCCAGATCGGCTAGGGACATTTGAATCGCCACTGGACTTACGACAACACTGACATTCTCGGTCCGCTGAATTAAGTCTCGAAAGACTACATCCGGTCCCCCGGAGACTTGAGCTGGAATCCAACCATTGGGATAGAGAAACTCGTAACCGTCAATACTATCCACATAAGCTTTTAGCCCTGCGCCGCCAGAAACGCATCCTTGCAGGCTTAAGCTCAAGAGAATTACCACTACCACTGCAACTCGTTTTAGCATCTACCTCTCCCCATTAAGCTTTTAGAAGGCGTGAATCAATCATCCTTGATTGAGTCGCTCTTTATTCTCTCATCCCGTTGGAACGTCACCCGAGAAGTTTAAAACCCTCCTGGGAGGGATCTTTATTGGTTGCTATCTTTTTTACTTTGAGGTTGAGGATTTAGCTCCAGTTCTACAAGATTGGCTAGGCTTGTGACTTGGCATTGACCACGATTCATTTTAAGTATCCATTTAGGAGTTCTTCACAATGTACCTAGTGACTGGCGCCACAGGCCAACTTGGCCGCAGAATTGTGCGGTTACTGCGCGAACGGGAGTTGCCCGTGCGAGCCTTTGTGCGCCTGCGATCGCGCTATAGCGAGCTAGAACAACGCGGAGCCGAGATTTTTATTGGCAACCTGCTACGGGACAAGGATATTCAAAAAGCTTGCCAGGGCGTCAAGTACATTATTAGTGCCCACGGCACAAATGCCTCAACAGAGGGGGGAGATGTTCAGGCGATTGACTATCAGGCCAATATTGAGCTGATCGATCAAGCCAAACAAGTTGGGGTAGAGCATTTCACCTACATCTCAGTTTTGGGGGTTGATCGCGGCTATGAGGATTCTCCAGTTTTTAAGGCCAAGTGGGAGGTTGAGCGCTACCTACAGGCCGCTAGCGGCTTGAATTACACGATTCTCAGACCCGCTGGATTTTCTGCGAATCTTTTGCCCCTGACAGAGCGGTTCCGGCAGACCGGGGTTTATCTGCTGATTGGTGATCCGCAAAACCGAACCTCGATTATCAGCACTGACGACTTGGCGCAAATTGCCGTGGAGTCCAGCCTTCGGGAACAGGCCCAGGGACAGGTCTTGGCCGTTGGTGGTCCAGAGATTCTGCAACGGCAAGATATCCCCCAAACCTTTGGGCGAATTTTTCGCCGGGACCCAATTGTGCTGAATTTGCCCTTGCTGGCCGTGGATGGGGTCCGTAGCCTTGTGGGTCTATTTAATCCTCAAGCCCAGGAAGGTCTGGGAACCTTGAGAGTTTTGCTGGGAAATGAGTTTTACTGCTCCCCAACGGAAATTGAACGGCTTGAATCCATTTATGGGATCAACCTGGAGACGCTAGAAACCTTTCTCAGGCGTTACCTGAAGGTGTAATATTTCCCTACATCCGGACCTTCCCCTGGATTGAATCAGCTATCGCCAGTAGGGACGGCCTTTCCAAAAGATGCCCACAATCAAGCCCACCAGCTGAGTATACTCCAGACTGACAAAGCTCAGGGGCAAAGGTAAAAACCGCTTAATCAACAGGCCGACTGCCAGGCAAAGAATCAACGCCCACAGGGTCGGGGCACTAATCACCCCAGGGGGATCGAGCTTGGCTAAAATCCAGGTTGCTAAAGCCCCAATGGCGATCGCTACCCCAAAGGAAGTCACCAAACCCCAGGGAGGAGAATAAAGCCCTTCTAAGACTCTAAAGATCAGCCCTGACCTGAGGGCAAAGGAGAGCAAAAACTCTGAGCCAATGACGATCGCCAGAATTAAACCAGTAACTTGTAGCAGCGATCGCCAGGGCAACCACTTGAGGCGGCGGATCGGATCTCTCATTTGAGAAAGGGGCTTCGAACGCCTTGATCTTAGCCTTTAAGCCCCCCATTAGCTTAAAAAGCTAGGGCCGCCGGGCTAACAGGCGCGCCGCCAGTGCCCCGCCCCCAAACCCAAACAGATGTCCTTGCCAAGAAATCCCCAACTGGGCGGGAAAAATGCCCCAGATTAAACTTCCGTAGAGCACTCCAACTAGGACTGAAAAAAACACTGCCACTGCGCTGCGCTCAAAGTAGCCCCGCAACAGCAAGTAGCCCAAATAGCCAAACACTAAACCGCTGGCCCCAATATGCACGGTTCCTGGGGCAGCAAATAGCCAAACCCCCAGCCCCCCAATCAGCAGCGTCGTGATCGTAACCACAAAAAAATCGCTAATTTCCCGCAGCATCACCAGCCACCCTAATACCAGAAATGGGACCGTGTTGCCAATCAGGTGGACAAAGTTCCCATGCAGAAATGGGGCAAATAAAATCCCCCATAAACCGCTGAGGCTCCGGGGCCGGATACCCAGGCTGTTTAAACTGTTGTCCAAAAGAAATTGATCGATGATTTCCAGCCCCCACATCAAGCCCACAAACCCTAAGAGAATCACTCCCTGGGTTTTGACTTCCTGAACAATTCCTTTGGTCTGGTCATTGGGCATTGGATTTCAGAGGCAACAGCGATTATTTTCTATCCTAAGCTTTGACAGCCGGGCACCTAGGATCGATAAACGGGCAGGGTGAAGTGAAACCCACTGGCTTGATTGCATTCTCCAGCAGGTTGAGGAGCATCTGATAAATGCGATCGCCATCGGCGTAGGGCAAATTTCGGGGAGATTGGTTTTCAAGGATTGAGACTTTGCCTTAAACCGACCGTTTAACTGCCCTAGAACCTCCTGATAAAGTTGTCGCAGGTCTAGCTTTTGGGGTTGAAGGTGAAGCTTAGCTGTTTCAGCGTGGTTAATCTGAAGCACAGTCTTAATCAGCCGATCAAGCTCCGAGCTCCAATTTGAACGCCAATCGGGCAACCAAACTGGGAGCCAGCGGCAGCATAAATTTATAATTACTTTACAATCGAGGCATGTCGAGAGCCTACCTTGGGAGTTTACTGTGGGCGTTCAGTCATTTTTAAAGCCTTCCGGGAAATGGATTCTTCCTCTGGCGATCGCAGCCGGGTTAGGCACAGGCGCTATAGCAATTTATCAGGTAACCCAGTTTCGCGCTGCTGAAACTAAGGAGCCAGTAGCGCCAACCCCCCTGAAGCGGGATATCTCCGCCCTGGGTCGAGTGGAACCCCAGGGGGAGGTGATTACCCTGGAAGGGCCCACCGGCGAGCGGGTGGGGCAACTCCTGGTTCAGGAAGGGCAAACGGTTACCCAAGGCCAACCTCTGGTGTATCTAGAGAGTTATCAAGAACGCCAGGTTGAGAAGGATTTAGCGGCCAGTGAGTTGGCGGAGGCTCGGGCCAGTTTGGCCGCCGAAACAGATTTAGGGAAAGCGCAAATTCAAGAGGCGCGATCGCAACTGGGACAGGTCAGGGACCCCAAGACGGCTGAAATTGCTGCCCAGGAATCCACCCTGGCTGGGTTGGCTGCGGAGTTGGCCTCAGCCGAGCGGGATCTGGGGCGGTTCCAGCAACTGCGGCGGCAGGGAGCGGTCTCCCAAAAAGACCTGGATGACAAGGCCCTGGCTGTGCGCAGCAAACAGGAGCAACTCAACAGTGCCAAAGCCACCCTGGCCAAGCTCAATCAAGAGCAACGGACAGATCTGCAAAATGCCTCCGATCAACTGCAATCAGCCCAGGCGGGCTTTAAACAATCTCAAACCCAGGTGAAGCTAGACTCCGCAGCCCAAAACTTAAACCTGGCGCAGGCCCGCTTAGAGCGGACGATTATTCGGGCCCCTCAGTCAGGCCAAATTCTTAAAGTAATTGCCAAAACTGGGGAAGCGATTACCGAAGATGGGATTTTGCAGATCGGAGCAACCCAGCAAATGATTGTAGTGGCCGAAGTCTATGAAGCCGACGTGGGCCGCGTTCAGGTGGGGCAGCCTGCGACTATTACCAGTGCTGCTTTAAACAAGCCTCTCCAAGGCACCGTGGCCCAAATTGGCCTCCAAATTGATAAAAATGATGTTTTAGAAACAGATCCGGCGGCCAATACTGATACCCGAGTGGTGGAAGTTAAAATTCGCCTAGAGGATAGCAAGCCTGTGTCCGGGTTGACCAACCTGCAGGTTGAGGTTGTGATCCAGCCCCCCGCGAGTCAGCGATGATGGTGCTGGCAATTCCCCTGGCCTGGCTGCAACTCACCCGGGAAAAAATCCGCCTAGTGATTGCCCTGGCTGGAATTGGGTTTGCCGTGATTTTGATGTTGATGCAGTTGGGGTTTCGGGATGCACTGTACGAAAGCTCCGTGACCCTGCATCACAAGCTGCGGGGGGAACTGGTGCTGATCAGCCCCCAATCTAACTCCCTGGCGGCGATGAAAACCTTTTCAAGTCAGCGCCTCTACCAAACCTTAGGGGTGGAGGGAGTGGCGGCAGTAAATCCGATCCAGCTTGATTTTACCTTTTGGAAAAACCCCCAAACCCGGCGGACTCGCGGCATTCTGGTGCTTGGGTTTGACCCCAAAGCCTCCCCCTTTGATTTAACCGAGGTGGAGCAAAATCTTGATCAAATTAGACTCGAAGATGTGGTTTTGTTTGACCGCGCCTCTCGGGAAGAATTTGGTTCGATCGCAGCGATGTTTGATCAAGGCCAGCGGGTGGTGACGGAGGTGAGTGGCCGCAAGGTCAGGGTGGGGGGCCTGTTTACCCTCGGGGCCTCCTTTGCCTCCGACGGCAATATTTTCACCAGTGATTTAAACTTTGTCCGCCTGTTCAGTGGCCGCTCCCTGGGGGAGATTGATATTGGCCTGATTCGCCTCCAGCCAGGGGTTAACCCTGAGCGCGTTAGCCAGGGGCTCAAGGCAGCCTTGCCCAATGATGTGGTCGTGCTCTCGAAGCCAGAGTTCATTCAGTTTGAAAAAGACTACTGGGCCACCAGTACGGCGATCGGGTTTATTTTTACCCTGGGGACGACAATGGGATTTATTGTTGGCACGGTGATTGTCTATCAGATTCTCTACACCGATGTCTCTGATCACCTGGCAGAATACGCCACCCTCAAGGCTATGGGGTATAAAAGCACCTATCTGTTTAAGGTGGTCCTGCAGGAGGCTTTGATTCTCTCAGTGTTGGGGTATATTCCCGGCTTTGCCCTCTGCCTCGGTCTCTATGAGCTGACCCGCAATGCCACGGCCCTGCCCCTGTTTATGACCTTTAGCCGCAGTCTCACGGTTCTGCTGCTGGCGATTATCATGTGTGTTGTCTCCGGGGCGATCGCCCTGCGTAAAGTTCAAGCAGCTGATCCTGCCGATATTTTTTAAACCCATGACCCCTGAAGCAGTTATTTCCATCCAGGCCCTGAATCACTTCTTCGGCAGTGGTCGGTTGCGCAAGCAGATTTTGTTTGATGTCTCCACCGAAATTAAGGCTGGAGAAATTGTGATCATGACCGGTCCCTCGGGCTCCGGGAAAACCACCTTGCTGACCTTAATTGGGGCTTTGCGATCTGCCCAAACCGGCATGGGCCAGGAATTACAGGGGGCACCTACGGATCTACTGGTGCAGGTCCGCCGTCAGATTGGCTATATTTTTCAGGCCCATAATCTTCTGCACTCCTTAACAGCTTGCCAGAACGTGCAGATGTCCCTGGAAGTTCACCCCCAGATATCTAAACGCCAAAGTCGGCAGCGGGCTGTGGCAATTTTGCATGGGGTGGGGCTGGGGGAGTGGATCAATGTTTACCCCCACGAGTTATCCGGGGGCCAAAAACAGCGGGTAGCGATCGCCCGAGCCTTGGTCAGTCAGCCAAAAATTGTCCTGGCGGATGAACCCACGGCGGCGCTGGATAAAAAATCCGGCCATGATGTAGTCGCCCTGATGCAGCAGCTAGCCAAGCAACAGGGCTGCTCGGTGTTAATTGTCACCCACGACCATCGAATTTTAGATGTAGCTGATCGCTTGATTCACATGGAAGATGGTCGCCTCTCTAGCACTACCAAGACAGCCACCCCGGTTTAGTCCTGAGAAAATTTATCCAGGACGGCAGGGGGATTGCTCAAGCCACTAAAGATTGGCTAGAACGGTTTTAGCTGCCTGCAGGGTCTGGTCAATCTCTGTATCCGTATGAGCCAGGGAGGTAAATCCGGCTTCAAACTGGGACGGGGCCAGATAAACCCCCTGCTCTAACATGCCCCGATGGAAGCGGCTAAACTTGCTCAAGTCAGCGGTTTTGGCATCCTCATAGTTGCGAACCGGACCGGGGGCAAAGAACAAGCCAAACATGCCACTAATATGCCCCCCACAGACTTGATGACCATTCTCTTTGGCAATGGCCAACAGCCCATTAATTAGCTTGCCAGTGACGCGATCAAGATGCTCATAGCTACCAGACTGGCGCAGCAACTCCAGGGTTTTAATCCCGGCAGTCATCGCCAGGGGATTTCCCGAAAGTGTTCCGGCTTGATAAACCGGCCCCGCTGGGGCAATCATGGACATGACCTCACGGCGACCCCCGTAGGCCCCCACTGGCAACCCACCCCCAATCACTTTCCCCAGGGTGGTTAAATCTGGAGTAATCCCAAACTTTTCCTGAGCACCCCCGTAGGCAATCCGAAACCCGGTCATCACTTCATCAAAGACCAGCAGCGCCCCATGCTCTTGGGTGATTTCCCGCAGGCCAGCTAAAAAGCCGCTGTCTGGGGTGATAAACCCAGCATTCCCGACCACCGGCTCTAAAATCACCCCCGCAATTTGATCGGGATTTTCGTCAAATAATGCTTGGACTGCTTCTAGATCATTAAAGGGCGCGGTCAGGGTATTTCTGGTGGTAGCTTTCGGCACCCCAGGAGAATCCGGCAGACCCAGAGTGGCTACCCCCGATCCGGCCTTGACTAAAAACATATCCGCATGGCCGTGGTAGCAACCTTCAAACTTGATTACTTTTTCCCGCTGGGTAAAGGCCCGCATCAATCGCAGCACGGACATACAGGCCTCAGTGCCAGAATTGACAAACCGGACCATCTCCACACTGGGAACCGCGTCAATCACCATCTCAGCCAAGACATTCTCTAAGTAGGAAGGTGCCCCAAAGCTGGTGCCCTTGTCCAAAGCTGTGTGTAGCGCCTTGAGAACCTCGGGATGGGCATGACCACAAATCGCCGGTCCCCAGGTGCCAACATAGTCAATATATTGGTTGCCATCCACGTCCCAAATCGAAGCTCCCTGCACCCGATCAATGACGACGGGCTGACCGCCAACAGATTTAAAGGCCCGAACCGGGGAACTCACCCCACCGGGCATCAGCTTTTGAGCCGCGGCAAAAATCTCTTCTGATTTGGTTGTTTTAAAGGTGCTAGTGAGCAAAATTATCTCCTTGAGTGGCTACGGGCTAAATGAAGGTTTTGAAGGAATTGATCTTAAAGGCGCCAGATCAAGCTGGTTTTATGGGTGTTTTTGTAGACGCTAAGATCCTATTGTACAAAGCTTGGTCCCCTATGACCCTGAGCATGAGTGAGAAACTCGCCGGGGAGTGTTGGTCCTTCACCTGGGTAGAAGATACCCAGCCGTGGGTATCATTTTCCTGACA
>JBGTDP010000261.1:0-3396 GCA_041748255.1 Thermosynechococcaceae cyanobacterium
AAAAAGACAATCGGCAGGGTTCCCAGGGCAATCCCTAAAGCAATCCGAAACTCCTGGGAGTGATAATCTCGGCGGGCGATCGCTCTAGCCGCTCCCCCAGTAATATTCGTTAAGTCATCCCAGAAGTACCAGATCACCGCCGCAATACTACCCAACTGAATCACGGCTGTATAGGCCACTCCCGGATCGCCCCAACCCAGGGCAACAGGAACCACTTTCAGGTGGGCGGTACTGCTAATGGGTAAAAACTCAGTCAGCCCTTGGACCAACCCTAAGATGACTGATTGCCAAAGATTCGGCTGAAAAATTTCAGTGGCCCCTGGAGGTATCCCCTCCGTTGGAGATGCTGCCTGCCCAAGTCTGGCCATCAAGCTGCTAAAGAGAACCGCAAACCCAGCACCGATCCCTAGCCAGGTAAGAAGTCGAAGCGGACGTTTTGGTAGGGTCATGCCACTCCTGTTGCTGCTGCTGCCCACAGCATAATAAAGCTTCTCTTGCCCTCGGCAAAGAGATAATTAAGCTTCTAAGCATAGCGTCTTATTGAATTCACCAACTGTCTCCAGAGGTTTTTAGAAAAATCTCTCTTGCTTCTGCTCTATCCAAGGGCTAAGGATTTAAGATCCACAAGATGCCCCCCTGGGGGATATAGCTGTGTTATCTTAAATTAGATATTAAGAAAGTTAACATTACTTTGTCTTCTGACACATCACCCATGGAAGCCGTTAAATCAAGTCAAACCTTTTCTAAGGTTCCTGGCTGGGGGGTTGGCTCTAGACGATCTTGGATGGTTTTTGCTGCTGCTGCTGGTTTGGTTTCGGTGCCAGTCTTTTTTCAAGCGCCCCTGGTCCGGGTTCTGCCTTGGGTCAGTCTGGTGCTCACCGGCGGATGGCTATTAGCCAGTGGTTGGCTACTGTCTCGACCCACGACGCGGCTGTGGGGGGACTTGTTGTTTGGATTTAGCCTCAGTTGGTTAGCCGGCTCTGTGTACTGGGGCTGGCTGCGGTGGGAGCCATTTTTGCACTTGCCTGTGGAGGCAATTGGTCTGCCCCTAGTTCTCTGGGGAATTTGGCGCAACTGGTATAAGGTGGGAAATTTCTTTTATTTGGGGTCTTTGTTAGGAACGGCAATTACTGACCTGTATTTTTATCTGGTGGACTTGATTCCCTACTGGCGTCACTTGATGCAAGTAGACTCCACCACGGCCCTGTCAATCTTTCAGGATGCCAGACTGCAAGTTGAAACCAGTTGGGGACTGGGTTGGGCTGGAATATTACTGGTTGCCTTACTGGTGGTAAGTCTATTGCCCCTGAGCTTGCAAGGCGTTCGAGAAGCTCGGTATCGCCAGCTCCACTGGTGGGCCTTTAGTGGCGCAATCTTAAGCACAATCTTGGTGGATGGCTTATTCTGGATTGCGGCCTCCAGGCTCTAGATCCCTGGCTGCCTTCAAGATTGTGTCTAGATCTAGGTGAGGGGCAACGGCATCGGCAAGCACATCTAAAAGCTGCGATCGCTGTTGTTGATAGTTAACCACCTGAGTCGATAAAGGCTGTAGACCTTTACGTTGGCGGAGATGATTTAACCAGGCTCGACGCCAGGTGCCATTATCAAACAAGCCATGCAAATAGGTTCCCCACAAGGTTCGCTGAGGATTGACTAGGCCCAGGGCTGGGTCATCAAACAGGGGCAGGATGGATTCAGGGTTGAGAATTTGCGTTTGACCTTGATGAATTTCGTAGCCGCTCACCAGGATATTGGTATTCAGATGGGCCATGACCTGTCGTTGGCGGGTAATTTTTTGACCCGTCATTGTGGTTCTTAGAGGCAGCAGTCCTAACCCTGAGAATTCTCCGGCTTTGCCTTCGCTGCCGTCTGGGTCATTCAGGCTAGTCCCCAGCATCTGCAACCCCCCGCAGATCCCAAACACCACTCCCCCCGCCGCCGCAAAGGCTTGAAGTTGGGCAGCCATTCCGGTTGATTGCAGGGTGATCAGATCCAGAATGGTGGTTTTGGACCCAGGCAAAATCACAGCATCCGGTTGACCCAGATCCTGTTGAGGATTGAGGTAGATGAGATTAACCGTAGGTTCTGCCTCCAGGGGCTCAAAGTCGGTGAAGTTAGCAATCCGAGGTAAGCGGATCACGGCGATGTTAATCTCTCGGGGCTGGCGGGAGCGGCGCTCAAATAAATCTAGGGAATCCTCGGCTGGAAATGCCTGTTCCAACCAGGGGATTACTCCAATGACTGGAATCCCAGTCCGTTCCTCTAGCCAGGTGATCCCAGGCTGCAACAGCGATCTCTGACCGCGAAACTTATTGATAATCACTCCCCGGATCAAGGCCCGTTCGGCTTGTTCCAGCAATTCCAGGGTGCCGACTACATGGGCAAAAGCCCCGCCGCGATCAATATCCACCACCAGGATCGTCGCCGCGTTAAGATACTTCGCCACCCGCATATTGGTCAAATCCCGGTGCTTAAGATTAATTTCTGCCGGACTTCCCGCCCCTTCACAAACAATCCACTCAAATTTCTGACCTAAGCGATCTAGGGCCTCGGTAATCGCCTGCCAACCTGGGTCAAAATAATCCCGGTAATAATCTGCTGCCCCGACCTGACCCACGGCTTTGCCGTTGAGAATCACCTGAGAGGTCATATCTCCCTGGGGCTTGAGCAGGATTGGGTTCATGTCTACGGTGGGTTGAATGCCTGCGGCCCAGGCTTGAACGGCCTGGGCGTGACCGATTTCATCCCCAGCGGCCGTGACATAGGCATTCAAGGCCATATTTTGGCCCTTAAAGGGGGTCACCTGCCTTCCCTGGCTGGCTAAGATTCGGCAAATCGCCGCTGTCAATAGAGATTTACCCGCGTGGGAGGTGGTGCCCACGACCATGACTGCTGCCATAAAGTTAAGTCCGCAGCCGCAGTCGCCGGGTTAGGGCATTTTGAATTCGCTCCCTCCAGGCCGGCGGCTGCCAATTTTGCCCCTGGGTGACTAATTGACGGCCCAAAGGGGTGAGGCGAAAGCTATCCGTCAGACCCTGCCCATCAACTTCCCGTCGCAAAACCCCAACCTGAATTAACCATAGGAGGGCGTTTTCGGCGCTTAATTCCGCCAGGGGACGTTGGGTATACTGCTGGTTGACCCCCGCAGTTCCGGCAATTTCTAGCAAAGAAACACTCTGCCAGCTCATGGTTTCAAATAACTTTGGTTGGAACGGGGTGCAGCGGACGGCCCGTTGGGCACGGTTAAGAGTTTGACTGAGATACTGCATACAAACTAATCAGGCTTATGCCCCTACTGTGCCATGGGGAAGACGCTCAATGCTAGTCAGAGGGGCGCTCGACTAGGACAACGTTGCCGGTGACTTTCTCAAAGGTATCGTCGTGACTGATCACAAA
>JBGTDP010000262.1:0-2737 GCA_041748255.1 Thermosynechococcaceae cyanobacterium
CAATCCCAAAGCAGTATAACCACTAAGGCTGCTGGCGCTAAAAAAGCCAAGTCCTTACCAGGGAAGTTGATTATCCAATCGGGGCGGTTTGTCTGGACAACGATGTGGCACTTGATGATGTCAAAGCTTGCCCCCCGCAGCAAGTCAGGGGAATATATTCGCCCTGAAAGTCAGTTCCGGCAAACTATTGGCTCAGATCCTTATCCCTCAGCGACGGGACGCTATAACCTTTATGTCGGTTTGGGATGCCCCTGGGCCCATCGCACCCTGGTAACTCGGGCTCTCAAAGGTCTAGAACCAGCGATTTCAGTGTCTATCGTCTCTCCTTCCCCCAGTGATGGGGGCTGGGTCCTCAACCAGCCAGAATTAGGCTGTCGCACCCTAGCTGAGCTTTACCAATTAGCCCAACCTGGTTACACCGGGCGGGCAACCGTTCCGGTGCTGTGGGATAAAGAAACTCAAACCATTGTCAACAACGAGAGTGCAGAAATAATTGTGACGCTCAACGCCCAGTTCAATCAGTTTGCTCAGCATCCGGAGTTGGATCTCTATCCCCAGGACCTGCAAGCAAAGATTGACCAGTGGAATCAGCGGATCTATGACGCCGTCAATAACGGGGTTTACCGCTGTGGCTTTGCCCAAACCCAAGCAGCCTATACCCAAGCTTGTGATCAGCTTTTCACAACCTTAGATGAAATCAATGCGACACTGAAAACCAGTCGTTACCTCTGTGGGAACCAGGTGACGCTGGCGGATGTGCGACTGTTTACTACCCTGTTTCGCTTTGATATTGTTTACTACGGACTGTTCAAGTGCAACCGCCGCCGCATCCAAGACTACCCCTATCTAAGGCCCTACCTGCAGGATCTCTATCAACTGACAGGGGTGGCTGACACCTGTGATCTGGAGGCGGTGAAGCGAGACTACTATGGCAATCTGTTCCCCCTCAATCCTGGGGGACTAATCCCAACCGGGCCAGACATGAGCTATTTGTTAGAACCCCATGGCCGGGAGCAGGTTGGCAAGGAACCGATTCTCCAGGATTGAGCCTGGATTCAACGAGCCACTCCAGAGACAGTTTCAAGTTGTCCCCAAGCCTGAATGACATTTTGCAACTCTGGCGGAAGGCGGTCTCCGCCAAGGTCTGCATAGCTCACGGTTGAATCTGGGCTAGAGAGGGTGATCGCAAAGAAATCAGCCGCTCCTGAAGGAGGTGGGTAGCTCAAGCGATTAAAACAGGCAAATTGTTCCTGGGCAAGTAACTGCTGAAACTGCTGAACCTGCTCCTGGGAAATGCGTGTAACTGTTTGCGTCTGGGCAGGTGCCCCCTGGGGAGTTAATCGAGTCCGCAGAACTCGCCCATCCGCTAAAAGCTTAGTTTCATAGGTACGTCCGGCAAAACCACCACTGGCGATCGCTCGAAAGATTTCGCCTTTCTCTAAAGGTGGAGGCAGTTGATCGGTGGGAATTTGAGTTGGTTTAAGGGCCTCAGAATCTTTCTGGCTGGCTTTCTCTAGTCTCACCTGTATAGGGGCAGGAGGGTTGCTGGTGCGATAAATCCATTGCTGAGTGCCATCAGTGACCACAACTCGCCAGCCGGGCACCAGAGCCTGGGTACAAAATTCATCGGCACCGGCCAATCCCAAACAGCCATCGGGCCAGGTTCGTTCCTCAGCCTCAATGATCCGGAAAGAAGAGGTTGGTGAACCTGTGCGCTGAGACAGATCCTGCAAGACGGCATCGGCGATCGCCTTTGGTGCCTTCATCTCCGTTTCAAGTGAGGTGACTAACCGCAAGATTTTACCTGAGCGATCGCTGCGATAGGTCCAGCGATTTTGCCCATCGGTGGCTACAATTTGCCAGCCAGGGGTGAGAACCTGGGCACACATCTGATTGGCGACCGGTAGACCTAAGCAGCTATTCGGCCAGGTCCGTCGCTGAGCTTCGACGATCCGCAGCTTACGAGTGGGAATCCCAGTTTTGCGAGATAGATCCCGGCGGATTGCTCTCACCAGGGAGCTTCGAAGTTGCTGTGGTTGGGCTTGGGCAATAGAATATTGCCTTACCGGAGCAGCGATCGCCTTGGAGGGCAGACCGCTGCCGAGAGATAAAAGGCCGGTTAAAACCAGCGCTGAAAAGCGTTGTTGAGAAGTATTGGGTAAAAACATAGGATGATTTCAAGGGAATCGTTCCCGACGTGTTGACTCATTTTTGCTAAATCGTTACTGACTAGGAGACCCCTGAGGAAGCCAGTTAATTGGCTACCAGCAACCTAGAAGACGTTATTCAGTTAAGTTTGTTCTCGAAAAACCGGATGAAGATCCGGTTTGCAAGCTTACAAGGATTTTTTTTACAACTACCCCAGCACGGAGGCCAGGCCCCTGCTCACTCCATGAAGAATTACATCCGCACTAAAGTGAGCCACCATTGCCGCCAGTAGACCTTGCTGGCTCTTCCCAGCTTTTGGTGAAGCGTTAGATTTCTGTGAAACCATTGAGGCTAGAGTCTTTTCGGTGTTCTGCCATGGAATTGCTTCAATGTCTGTTGCCCTGCGCCAGCCTGCTCCGTTTGAATAGTTATGAAATTGGTATGGAAAACCACCATTTAACATTAAGCGTAGCGTCAACCCAAACAGTAGGTCGGTGTCCCTTATGTGGTGGATTGACTCAACGAGTTCATAGTCGATATCAGCGGACACTGGCCGACCTCTGCTGCTTACACTTCAGCTTGAGCTTGC
>JBGTDP010000263.1:0-3291 GCA_041748255.1 Thermosynechococcaceae cyanobacterium
TTGACCCAGAGCAGGAACAAATTATCTTTGAAGGGTTGGTCCGACCCAGTGCGTTTTTAGCCACTTTTCTAACCTTGATCGTAGCCACCAGTCTTTTGTGCTTGGGCTTAGTCCTGGCAACGCTGGTGCCTCAAGTTGGGCAGGGCTTTCTAGGTCTAACTTTGTTATCGCCGCTGGCGGCAGTGTTTTATTGGCGCAAAGCTAAACGACCCGAACAGGTCTGTTTGCGAGTCGAACCGCTTGGACCTACCCTAGACAATTCTTCAAACTCTTCAAAGGCGCAAACCCTATTGACCGTTACCGCCCATCGTGACGAAATTATTGAGCTGCAAAGAGATCTTAAGTTGCGAGGAGTTGACTAAAAGGCTTTTGAAGGATCTCTGGTGCTGAATAATAGAAGTTATTTTCGCAACTGAGGTCCGGCAAAGATTTGAGCTGCAACCTGATGGCCAGCAGCCGGATCGGCAACGATGCTGTAGCCAAATCGAGTGTAACCGGAACCCAGAATATTTTCGCGACTTTCTAGGCTATACATCCAGCTTTTTTGATTTTTCTCAACCTCGCCATAGGTTAGACCTGAACGGCGGGAACCGGATCTGAAGAGGGTATTTTGATCTACCCCGCTTTGAATCTGGGGATCAAGTTGATCTCGGTTTAGGTTAAGCCGATCGCTGGTGTTTCCTTCTAGAGAGTGGCGGGCAAAAAATTGCTGTGACAGGGTATCTTGGGCCAGAATCTCAGCGGCCTGGGACAGCCGGGGGTCTTCTACCAAAGGGGCCAATCCATTCACAGTCCGATCCCGATTCACCAGTTGCAGGGCAAAACGCCGCAGCTCCAGTAGCGATCGCCGTTGATAGCTATTGTTTAGAGTTGCCACGGGAGGGCCAATCTTCCACTCCTGGCCGCCGGTGCCGCTGCTGAGGCCCGATAGCTCCTGCGTCAGGTAAATTGCTGGCAGCAGCGTCAACAGAACTAAAACGTAGCCGGGCCAGGTTCTGCTGACCTCACTATGGTCCCGAGAGCGATCCATCCCTTTTGCCTCCCCCCTGCCCAGAATCCTACGTGGCAAACCTCCGGTGCAAACAGTGATAATACAAAAACACAAAACCTGCATAAACCAGATCTTCTGACCCTAGCTCCTGAATTTAAATGGTTGAACATGATGTTGTGATTGTTGGCGGTGGTCTAGCCGGATGCCGCGCAGCTTTAGAAATCGTCCGCACCCAACCGGATCTGAGTCTGGCCCTGGTGGCCAAGACCCATCCGATTCGCTCCCACTCGGTTGCTGCCCAAGGGGGGATAGCGGCAACCTTGAAGAACGTAGACCCGGAGGATAGTTGGGAAGCCCATGCCTTTGATACGGTTAAGGGGTCCGATTACCTGGCAGATCAGGATGCCGTAGCAATTCTTGCCCAGGAAGCACCGCAGGTTGTGATTGATCTAGAGCACTTGGGGGTCTTATTTTCTCGCCTCCCAGATGGCCGAATTGCCCAGCGGGCCTTTGGGGGCCACAGCCACAATCGCACCTGCTACGCGGCGGATAAAACCGGCCATGCAATTCTCCACGAGCTCTATAGCAACCTGGTGCGTCACGGGGTGCAAGTTTATGACGAGTGGTATGTCCTGCGGCTAATTTTAGAAGACAATCAGGCCAAGGGCCTGGTCATGTACCGGCTGTTGGATGGACAGCTTCAAGTGGTGCGGGCAAAGGCAATTTTGTTTGCCACCGGCGGCTACGGGCGGGTTTTTAACACCACCTCTAATGACTTTGCCTCTACCGGGGATGGGCTGGCGATGGCAGCTCTAGCAGGGGTCCCCTTAGAAGATATGGAGTTTGTCCAGTTTCATCCCACAGGTCTCTACCCAGCCGGGGTCTTAGTCTCAGAAGCGGTTCGGGGTGAAGGGGCTTACCTGGTCAACAGCCAAGGGGATCGGTTTATGGCCCAGTACGCGCCCGGCAAAATGGAACTGGCTCCTCGGGATATTACCTCCCGGGCAATCGCCACAGAGATTGGAGCTGGTCGCGGTATCCATCCCGATGGCAGCGCCGGGGGACCGTTTATTTATCTGGATCTGCGCCACTTGGGGCGAGAAAGAATTATGAGCCGCATCCCCTTTTGCTGGGAAGAAGCCCACCGTCTGGCCGGCGTGGATGCGATCAAAGAGCCAATTCCCGTGCGGCCTACGGTCCATTACTCTATGGGGGGGATCCCGGTTAACACCCAAGGACAGGTCCGCAGTAGCGAAGATGGCCTGATTGAGAGCTTTTTTGCTGCCGGGGAGAGCGCCTGCGTTTCAGTCCACGGGGCTAATCGCTTGGGGAGCAATTCATTACTAGAGTGCGTGGTCTATGGCCGCCGCACTGGAGATGCAATCGCCAAGTACGTGCAAAATCGCAAGCTACTGGATCTTGACGAGCAGCACTATCTCAAGGAAGCGAACAGTCAAATCCAGGCTCTACTTGACCAACCTGGCAAATACCGGATTGCTCAGGTGCGTCAAGCGTTTCAAGACTGTCTGACTCAGCATTGTGGGGTCTTTCGCACCCAAGAACTGATTGAGGCAGGGTTGGCACAACTGCAAGCCCTGCGTCAGCAATATAATCAAATCCGCCTCGATGATCAAGACAAGATCTGGAATACTGAAATTATTGAAGCCCTTGAGCTGCGGAACTTAATGGTAGTAGGTGAAATAATTATGACCGGTGCCCTGCACCGCCAGGAGAGCCGAGGTGCTCACTCTCGGGAAGATTATCCCCAGCGAGATGATCACAAGTTTCTCAAGCACACCTTTGCCTACTACGCCCCGGCTGGAATTGACCTACAATACTGTCCAATTAACCTGTCAATGTTTGAGCCGCAAGAGCGTAAATATTAAGCCTTAAGAGCGCTAATTTTTGACAAAGAAAAAGCTCCTGGGAGTCTGTCCGTGTTTCGACCCCAAGAGCTTTCTCGTTCATAATTGCTCCTCACATACTCAGTCTAAAGCCAACCTTTAAAACTAAAATACTGGGGCGTGACACTTTTGGGATTGTCACGTCCGGACTAAGAACGCAATTGGCAGGTTCAAATATCGCTAGGATTGACTCATATCATTTCAATCTTCAACTCCCTCCCTTATCGGCAACGGCGCTTTCAGAGGAGCCTGAACCGCCAATTCCATAACTTCCATAACGGGTATTGATGAGAATTCACGGCAACCGCCAGCTTAAAACTCTGCCGGGCTTGGCAACCAGACCCACCTCTGCCCGAGTGCGAGAGGCTCTGTTTAATATCTGGCAGGGAGAAATCA
>JBGTDP010000264.1:0-2988 GCA_041748255.1 Thermosynechococcaceae cyanobacterium
TCAGAATCCTTGGCTTTGCGGATAAAAGAAATCACGCTGTGACGGTTATCGCTACAATCAATCCACTCAAACCCTTCAAAGGCAAAATCTTGAGAATAAAGACTCGGTTCGTTGCGGTAAAGGGAATTGAGGTCACTGATATACTGCTTGAGTTGTTTGTGGGGGGCATGCTGCAATAAGAACCACTCTAGATCTCCCCAGACGTTCCATTCGCTCCACTGCCCAAACTCCATGCTCATAAATAGGGTCTTTTTGCCCGGATGGGTAAACATAAACCCAAACAGGCAGCGGAGATTGGCAAACTTTTGCCATTCGTCCCCCGGTATTTTGCCGATTAAGTTACTCTTGCCATGAACAATTTCGTCGTGGGAGAGCGCCAGCATAAAGTTTTCGCTAAAGGCGTACATGATGCTGAAGGTGAGATTGTTTTGATGGAACTGGCGAAACCAGGGGTCCATGTGGAAGTAATCCAACATGTCGTGCATCCAGCCCATGTTCCACTTGAGGTTAAAGCCCAGCCCCCCAACGTAGGTGGGCCAAGAAACCATCGGCCAGACGGTTGATTCCTCAGCGATCGAGAGAATTCCCGGAAAATAGCTAAACAAAACATTGTTTAAATGGCGCAGTAAATCTGCAGCCTCAATGTTCTCTCGCCCGCCGTACTGGTTAGGAAGCCATTCCCCAGGCAGTCGGCAGTAGTCTAGATACAGCATTGAAGCCACCGCATCCACCCGAATTCCATCAATGTGGTACTTGTCAAACCAAAACAGGGCATTGGCAATTAAATAATTGCGCACCTCATGGCGGCTGTAGTTAAAGACAAGGGTGCCCCATTCTTTGTGTTCTCCCTGGCGGGGGTCAGCGTGCTCGTATAAATGAGTGCCATCAAAGAAAGCCAGCCCGTGGCCATCCTTAGGGAAATGGCCCGGAACCCAATCGACGATCACCCCAATCCCCTGCTGGTGACACTGATCGACGAAATACATAAAGTCTTGGGGTGTGCCATAGCGAGACGTACAGGCATAGTAGCCGGTAACCTGGTAGCCCCAGGAGCCATCAAAGGGATGTTCTGCCACCGGCATTAATTCCAGGTGGGTAAAACCCAGTTCTTTGACGTAGGGAATCAAGCGATCGGCTAGCTCCCGGTAGGTTAAAAATCGGGCCCCGGCCTTCAGTTCTGAGACAATCACAGAAGTGCCAGGCTCACCGTTTGCTAGCTTGGGTGGATCGTCAGAAGCAGCGTGCATCCAGGAACCAAGATGTACCTCGTAGACAGAAATCGGCTGGGAAAGGGCATCGGTATGCCGCCGTTTTTCCATCCAGTCGAGATCATCCCAGGTGTACGTATCTAGGTCTGCGACGATCGAAGCAGTTTTAGGCCGGACTTCCTGCTCAAACCCGTAGGGATCAGATTTTTCATAGATATGTCCATCGAAATTCTTAATTTCGTACTTATAGTGCTCCCCCACCCCTAGCTGAGGAATGAACAGCTCCCAAATTCCACTAGAAGCTCGGCGCATTTGATGCTTGCGTCCATCCCAATCGTTGAAGTCTCCCAGAACAGAGACATTACGAGCATTGGGAGCCCAGACTGCAAAGTAAACCCCTTTTACCCCTTCTATAACTGCCAGATGAGCCCCTAGCTTTTCATAAATTCGGTAATGGTTGCCCTCGGCAAACAGGTGAATATCGTACTCTGTCAGGCGCGGCGATCTAAAGGAGTAAGGGTCATAGATCACCCGCTCCTGCTCCCCTTCCTGAATTCGAAGTTGATAATTTGCCAGCTCTGCCACTTCAATGGTGCACTCAAAGAAATGAGGGTTATGCTGAGCCTGCATCGGATACTCAGCCCGTTCCTCAGGGCAGACCACAGAAACGCGATCAGCGTTGGGGAGATAGGCCCGCACGATCCAACCCCGCTTTCCATTTTCCTCAACAGGATGGGGACCCAAGACTTGAAATGGGTCTTGGTGCTGATTCCAGACAATTTGATCGATTTGATTAGGGGTAATGGTCGGGGACATGAACCTACCTAAAAGACTCCTACCAGTTTAGTTATTTTTCAGTTCATCGCGAAATATAGTTCTTGGTTTACTGTGTACTTCGTTGAACAGGGTTGCTTCCCCTAGGGGGAACTTTTCCCGGAGGTCAGGAATTTTGAGCCGCTTAAAGGGCTTACCCTTGGGCTTGATTTTAGGCTTTGTGCCCAAATCATTGCCAACTATTTCTAGAAAAGGTCACTCCAGACCCAGGCAAGTTTGCAATTTCCTAATTTATTTATGAAGAGCCTCAGCGGGCTGGACAGGACTCGCTCAAAAGAATATTCAGGCTAGGCTAATGGGCAACAGCGGGAGAATACCAGTGCCTTATCAACAGATTAATGACCTGCCGGATTCAGTCAAAGACCATCTGCCCAAACATGCCCAGGAAATTTTTCGCGCTGCCTTTAATAGTGCTGCAGAGGAGTACGGCAAGGAAGAGCAAGCCTTTCGAGTCGCCTGGGCTGCCGTCAAACGAGACTATGAAAGAGGCGCGAAGATGACGACTGGCACAAGCAGCCGGAGTGACAAATGTTTCAATCCGTAGGTAAGTCCTTTTAAACCGCAGTTTCCTTCTCAGAGCGGCTCAAAGAGTTGATCTAAAAACGGCTGCGCATACCCCGCAGCTTGCTGCGATTGGGTTCTTCATTGCTTAAATCCCGCTTGCATGACTGGAAAGACTTGAATCCACCCAGATCTAGAATGATTCAAGCGACTAAAAATTGATAAGCCTAGGACAGTAGCTAAATTATTTACCCTAAACCCACACCAGCAGAGATTCAGGCAGCCTTTGGGAAAACAGTCCCGGATATCGCTCTTCAATGACTCTAGGCAGATGAAAATACGTGAAGCGTCAATTGAGCGGGTGAAATAGACGGTCCTCGGAACTGATTCATCAACCGGATGAGCATCCTTAACCCCCTCTCCAGCGGGGGAATCGGAAAAATCT
>JBGTDP010000265.1:0-13357 GCA_041748255.1 Thermosynechococcaceae cyanobacterium
GGTACAGGTCGGCCCCATCAGCAAGAAAGTTGCCGTTTTATTGGCATAGCATTCTCCCCGGTTCGGACAGCGGCCCTCTTCACAGATGGTGTGAATTTGATGTTGTTTAATGACTTTTTGCACCGTCGAAAGCTCACTGGCCTTGCCGATCGGGCGACGCAGCCACGAGGGTAACCGTCCACTGGTGGGGATTGTGGGAGTTTGATTCATTTCAAAGTTTTACTTTTCAATCGATGGCCTAATCCTGCTTGGGATCAGCTTTGAAAGTTATCATTTTGCTTCTAAAAACCACCATAAAGGATTTTCTGCCTGGAGGCTTGTGACTGAAATGGTATGCCGCTGCAATCACTATCTTGAGTCAAAATTTGAATCTTGACTGAACCTCTCTGCTAGGCTCAAGCAATTGAGCGGGCCTCCTTGTTAGTATCGGTCAGACAGGGCATTGCCAGTGCAGTTAAGCAAACCTAGGGGAACACCTGTGGGAAATTACAAACTTCTGGTGATTGATGATAGTCAAGTCATTCGGGCGCGAGTTCGAGAGATGCTGCCGCCGCAGGAGTATGAAGTGCTAGAAGCCAGTGATGGCATTCAGGGATTAGATTTAGTTCACCAGGAACGCCCTGACCTGATCATGCTGGATTTTCTGCTGCCGCGACTAAGTGGCTGGGAAGTCTTTCAGCAGCTACAGCAGCCCGATCTTAAAGAAATTCCCCTGGTGGTGATGTCTGGTCGCAAAGAAGAAGTGATTCATAAAATCCAGGAACCCTTTTTGGCATTTGAATTTATTGAGAAGCCCTTTGAGCAAAAACAACTGCTCGAAGCAATCCAAGCCGCCCAACTTAAGGCCCAGCGGGTGCCGGTCCCTGCTGAAACGAAACAATCCAGGGATACTTCAGGGGTTGATCAAGCTGAAGTTAAAGCCCTAAACGCTAAAGTCACTCAGATGCAAGCCGAGATTGATACCCTCAAAAAAGCCATGGGTCAGTTAGTTACTTTGATGCGTCAACAACTTAAATAGCCCCGATCATTCAACATCCTCAATCCAGCTCCCGTCTGCCCTGTAAAGCTCTTGCCAGAGTAACCTCATCGGCATACTCTAAATCGCCTCCCATGGGCAAGCCAAAGGCAATTCGTGTGACCCGCGTAAACGGTTTGAGGAGCTGTCCGACATAGAGGGTGGTAGTTTCACCTTCCACACTGGGACTAATCGCCATAATCACCTCTTTGATGTTAGGCTGGCTGGCCCGCCGCACCAATTGCTGAATGTAAAGCTGGTCTGGCCCCATCCCATCCATCGGCGAAATTAGTCCCCCTAAAACGTGATATCTGCCCTGGTATTCACGGGTTTTTTCTAGGGCAATCACATCCCGAGGGTCAGCTACCACACAAATTGTGTCTTCCTTGCGATTGGGCGATCGACAAATCTCGCAAACTGGCTCAGCCGAGAGATGAAAACAAATCGAACAAAGCCCCACTTGTTGCTTGGCTTCGATCAGGGCCTGAGCCAAGGCTTGAACCTCTACTTCTGGTCGCTTGAGAATATGAAGCGCCAGCCGTTGAGCCGTTTTAGGTCCCACCCCAGGGAGGTGTTGCAGTTGTTCAATTAAGCGCGCCAGGGGACGGGTATAAACGGTACTCAAGCTGGTTTTCCTTTAGAAGGGTTAAAGCGTTCAGGGCTGGAATAGATTCCTAGGATAGTTGTCATTGCAGCTACTTGCCAGCAGCTTAAGCCTTTGCCAAGGCTCTCCATGACTGAGAAAGCACTTTTTCTGCCGATTTGGCAAAAATAAATGTGAGCAGAAACCCCACAGCCAAATCTGGCCAAGAAGACCCGCTAACCCACACCAGTCCAGCAGCCAGAAGGACACAAAGATTAGCAATAATGTCATTGCGAGAACAAAGCCACACAGAAGACATATTTAGATTGTCCCGCCGGTGTTGGCTCAGCAGCAACAGACAGAACAGGTTTGCCCCCAGGGCTAGAAACCCCACTGCGCTCATAATATGCAGTTCAGGAGTGGCCGGAGAGAAGGCCTGATAAATTGCCCTGGAAAAAACTGCGACAGCAGATAAAAACATAATCCCCCCCTTGAGCAAAGCAGATTTAGCTTGGGATTTGCTACCCCGGTTAATCACATAAAGACTGCTGCCATAAGCGATCGTATCCCCCAACATATCTAGAGAATCTCCGGTGAGGGCTAGAGAATTAGACCAAATCCCAGTCAAAAGCTCTAGAGCAAACATCACCGCGTTCACCCCTAGAACAATCCATAGCGTCTTGCTCTGGCGCTGATTCAGGGCCGCAAGTTCCGCTGCTTTATTTTGACAACAGTCCTCAGACATGACCCCCTGGAGTGATAAAAACTTAATTTGCGCCAGGCCAGGTAATCAGTTTACCAAAGCAGCTTTCATAAAGGCTGTTCGGAGGATGCATCTAGTGCCTGCTGCTGGAGGGCGGCAATAATGTCTACATTCGCTTTGGGAAAAGGGTACTGCTCAATCTCCGCCAGCGTCACCCAACGAATCTGATCACATTCAATGGGTTGAGGCACCCCTCCCAGATGACGACAGTGGTGGACGGCTAAGGTGACTTTGAAGTGGGTGTAGGCATGATCAAGTGTGATTAGATGATCGCCTACCTCAACCTGAATTCCAAGTTCTTCTTGAATCTCCCGCCGAATACAGTCTGGAATAGTTTCTTGGGGCTCGACTTTACCCCCTGGAAACTCCCACAACCCGCCTAACAAACCTTTTTCGAGACGCTTATCAATTAAAATTTGTCCCTGGTCATTCCAAATCACAGCCACGCCGATTAACTTGTGGGGCAAGGGGGAGGTCGGTTCACGCATGGGCAGGGAAGATTGGAGATTGAAGGTATGGGCTTGACAGGGGGAGTTCCAGGGACAAATTTGGCAGGCTGGTTGTTTGGGGGTACAGACCGTCGCCCCTAAATCCATCAAGGCTTGATTAAAGTCCCGAGGATGATCTGGGTCTAAAAGCATTTCCGAAAGCTGCCAGAGCTGGGGGCTAGCTTTAGCCGGAGGAACTGATAACGCTGTCAAGCGGGCCAGTACTCGTTTAACATTGCCATCTAGAATAGCAGTTGGCTGATTAAAGGCAGCGCTGAGAATCCCTCCGGCAGTTGTGGGGCCAATCCCCGGTAGCTTTAAGACAGTAGCAAGTTGGTCTGGAAATTGACCCTGGTGCTTGTGGACAATTTGCTCAGCCGCCCGGTGCAAGTTTCTAGCCCGAGCATAGTATCCCAGCCCTTGCCAGGCTTTTAAAACTTGCTGCTGTTGAGCGCTGGCTAAGGAGACAATAGAAGGAAATTGCCTTAACCAGCGCTGGTAGTAGGGAATGACAGTTTGAACCTGGGTTTGCTGGAGCATAATCTCTGCCACCCAGATTGCATAGGGGTCAGTGGTTTGCCGCCAGGGTAGAGCTCGACCCTGCTGCCGATGCCAGGTTTGCAGGGATTGTCGCAGCTGGACAACTGTGGAAGGATCTAGCCAACTGGGGGACAACTGCCGCAACTAAAATTCCTAGGAATCCTCTGGAGCGCTAGCAGCGGTTAGCTGCAAAGACTGCTCGATCGCCGCCCGTTGCTCCACATTTCTAAGGAAATAGCCGTTGAGCATCGTCGAAGCCAGTAGCCGCCCGAGGTGTTCACGGCTAGTGGTAATCATCACCCCAAATCCCTCTGGAGGCAAGCTGCCCAGCAAGGTTGAAACTTGACGCTCCATCAGCTTCAAGACCTCCTCAGAAGCTGGCTGAGACATCTTAGCAACCGTGTCTGGGCTCATTTCCTGCACATACTGCCAAAGAGAATTGTCAGTATCGAAGGTCTCGCTGTCTTGAGGATTGGGGGTTGAGCTTAGAAGATTGTTATCCATGGTTTGAAACCGTTTATCAGATGTTTAATATTTCTACATACAATCTAGCTAAAAGCCTTTTAGATCTAAAAGTGGGCGGAACCGAACCTAAGTGTCGGCTCTCGCCCATGTGAATTTTTAGGGAATGAATTGAGTTAACTCGCCAAATACTCGTGAATATCTGCCTTGCGTTTGCGGAGCTTGCTCAAGGCTTCCCGCTCGATCTGGCGGACTCGCTCACGACTAATACTTAGGCGATCGCCCACCTTTGCCAGGGTTAGGGGCTGACCATCGTTGAGACCAAAACGCAGGGCCAAGACCTGTTGCTGCTGCACTGTTAAATCCGCCATTAGGCGCTCAAGGTCAGATCGCAGGGAGGTTTGCAAGGTAAAGTCTTCAGGAGAGGCGGAGGTGTCTTCGAGCAATTCCCCCAGCTCTGTGTCCTGGTTATCGCCTACACGCACATCCAAAGACAGCGGTTGGCGCGATCGCTCTAGATATTCCCGCACCTGCTTGGGATTTATCTCTAACTCTGTTGCCAGTTCATTAATGGTTGCGGCCCGACCAAACTCTTGGGCCAACTGTCGCTGGGCCTTTTTGATCTTGTTGAGCTTTTCAGTAATGTGAATCGGCAATCGGATAGTTCTACCTTTTTCTGCGATCGCTCGGGTAATCGCCTGGCGAATCCACCAGTAGGCATAGGTGCTAAAGCGATAGCCTTTGGTGGGGTCAAATTTTTCCACGCCCCGCTGCATCCCAATCGTGCCTTCTTGGATTAAGTCCAGCAGATCAACGTTGCGCTTAATATACTTTTTGGCCACCGAGACCACTAGACGCAAATTGGCCTCTACCATCTTGCGCTTGGCACTTTCTCCTTCCTCGATCAGGACTTGCAAATTGGCTAGGGATAGGTTTGCTGCCTGGGCCCATTCTTCCAGGCTGGGCTCATGACCCAGTTTCTCAACCAGAGCTTCCTTTTGGTGGTCTAAGTCAATCAGCCGTTGAACCTGTTTCCCGTAAACAACCTCCTGCTCATGGGTCAGTAAAGGAATCCGACCAATCTCTCGCAGATAGGTTCTGACTAAATCTTTTGAGGTTTCAGCAGTTCTCATAGGTTAAAGATGTCTTGAATTAGAAGCCAGGATAACCCTGGGGACACAAAACTTACGACGCAGCGGGTGGTCAGTTACTTTAGATTTTGCTTAGACCGAACCCGCACCGGAACTGGTTCGGGGGAGGAGTGCTGAGACAGTCCGACCCATAACAGGGTGGCGGCCAGGCAGACCTCAGCTAGTACAAATAAGTTTGTTACAGACATATTCACCCGTCGAATAAACTTTATATTAAAAATTGTAACATTCTTAGAGACCCGAACCTATTCCCAAAGGGAGAGCTTGGAAGTCTTAAGCTTTTTTTCAGCAGTATAGCAACGCCAGTTGCAACCCTTTCCCTCGTTGCCGGAAGCTTAGGAATGAAATTCTTAAAGTCACCGATGGTAGTCCTGAATGGCTTTGACATCCAGGGGGCCTGATTGTAAAGCCCGAATCGCTGCTGCTGTTGCCTTGGCTCCGGCAATTGTGGTGGTAATCGGGATTTTGTAGGTCAAGGCGGTGCGGCGGATTAAGCGGCCATCGGCTTGAGCTTCTTCCCCAAAGGGCGTATTCAAAATTAACTGAATGTCCTTATTTTTAATCCAGTCCAGGACGTGGGGACGGCCTTCATGCAGCTTTAAAATCAGCTCCACCTCTAAACCATGATCAATTAGCACCTGCCGGGTGCCAGCGGTAGCCACCAGCTTAAACCCCAAGTCAACCAAATCTTTGACCACTGGGACCACGGCAACTTTATCGCGATCGCTCATAGAGATAAACACGGTTCCTGTGAGGGGCAGACGCTGACCGGCGGAGAGCTGGGCCTTGGCAAAAGCTTTACCAAAGTCAACATCAATCCCCATTGCCTCACCTGTAGAGCGCATTTCCGGCCCCAAAATCGGGTCTGTGCCCGGAAACTTATCAAAGGGCAAAACCGCTTCTTTGACAGCCATATGCTGGGGGATTTTTTCTTCGATATATCCTAAGTCTGCCAGGGTTTTCCCGGCCATGATCCGGGCGGCAATCTGGGCCAGGGGCAAGCCAATGGTTTTAGAGACAAAGGGCACCGTCCGGGAGGCCCGAGGATTGGCCTCAATCATATAAATCTGTTCGCCCTGAACCGCCAATTGCAGATTCATTAAGCCAATCACGTTCAGGCGCTGGGCTAACTGCACCGTCCAGGTGCGAATCGTCTCTAGAACCTGTTCAGAGAGAGAAGTTGGCGGCAGGCTACAGGCAGAGTCCCCGGAGTGGATTCCGGCCTGTTCAATGTGCTCCATAATCCCGCCAATCACCACTTGGCCAGTGTGATCAGCGATCGCATCAACATCGACTTCAATCGCATTTTCGAGAAACTTGTCAATCAAGATTGGATGCTCGGGCTCCACCTGGACCGCATAGGTCATGTAGTGCTCCAATTCGGCATCGGAGTAAACAATCTCCATCGCCCGTCCTCCCAGGACATAGCTGGGGCGCACGACCACCGGGTAGTTAAGCTTGCGGGCAATTTCTAAAGACTGATCATAGCTGCGGGCAATCCCATTTGGGGGTTGGGGAATCTCTAGATCCCAAAGAATTTTTTCAAACCGCTCCCGGTCTTCGGCAATGTCAATCGAGTCGGGAGAAGTTCCCCAGATTGGGGCGTTGGCTTCCTCTAGGGGCACTGCCAGCTTTAGGGGGGTCTGGCCGCCAAACTGAATAATGATCCCTTCTGGGGTTTCAGCCTCCAGAATGTTTAATACATCTTCTTTGGTCAGGGGCTCAAAATAAAGCCGATCGCTGGTGTCGTAGTCGGTGGAGACGGTTTCAGGGTTGGAGTTGACCATAATCGTCTCAAAGTCATCTGCCCGCAGGGCATAGGAGGCATGGCAACAGCAATAGTCAAACTCAATCCCCTGACCAATGCGGTTGGGACCTGAGCCTAAAATCACAACTTTGCGGCGATCGGAGGGTTGAACTTCTGACTCGGTGATCAATCTGGCCGGGTGGGGTTGGGGTTGATCAGCCTCTTGGGGCAACCCTAAGCTCTCAAAACTGCTTTCGTAGGTGGAGTAGTGGTAGGGGGTAAAGGCTTCAAACTCCGCCGCACAGGTGTCAACGGTTTTGTAAACCGGCAGGACGCCTAGTTGCTTGCGGGTCTGGCGAACCTGGTCTTCGGTGGTTTTGGTGGCGTAGGCAATCTGGCGATCGCTAAATCCCTGCTGCTTGATTCTTAACAGCTCCGCCGCCTCCAACTGCGGCAAGGAGGTTCGCTTGAGTTGCTTCTCAGTTTCTAGCAGTTGTTGCATCTGCCTTAAAAACCAGGGGTCAATCCCCGTCAGCTCATAAATCTCTTCAATGGTCATTCCCATCAGTAGGGCATGACGGATAGTAAAAATCCGCTCTGGATTGGGAATTCGCAGGTTGGACCGAATTTGTTCCAAGCTGGGGAGCATCTCTTTGCGATCGCAGCCCCACCCGGCTCGCCCGGTTTCCAAGGAGCGCAAAGCCTTTTGAAAAGATTCTTGAAAGGTACGACCAATCGCCATCGCCTCGCCCACAGACTTCATTTGGGTGGTTAAGACACTTTGAGCCCCAGGAAATTTCTCAAAGGCAAACCGGGGAATCTTGGTGACGACATAGTCAATCGCGGGCTCAAAACTAGCTGGGGTTTTTTGGGTAATGTCGTTGGGAATCTCATCCAGGGTGTAGCCCACTGCCAGCTTGGCAGCAAACTTAGCGATCGGGAATCCAGTGGCCTTAGACGCCAGGGCTGAGGAACGGGAGACCCTAGGGTTCATCTCAATCACAATCACCTCACCGGTGTCTGGATTGATTGCAAACTGGATATTTGATCCCCCGGTTTCAACTCCAATTTCACGAATGATTTTAATCGAGGCATCCCGCAGCCGCTGGTACTCTTTATCGGTTAAGGTCTGGGCTGGGGCCACGGTAATCGAGTCGCCGGTGTGAATCCCCATCGGGTCAATGTTTTCAATCGAGCAGATAATCACCACGTTATCGGCCAGATCTCGCATTACCTCCAGTTCGTACTCCTTCCAGCCAATCAAAGATTGCTCAATCACCACCTGAGAAACCGGGCTGGCATCCAAACCCGCTTGGGCAATTTCCTCTAGTTCTTCCTGGTTGTAGGCAATTCCACCCCCAGAGCCTCCCAAGGTGTAAGCAGGACGGATGATCAACGGAAAGGTGCCAATCTCTTGGGCAATCACCTTGGCCTCACTAAGGGTCTGGGCCAGGCCAGAAGGGCAAACCCCCACTCCAATCCGTTCCATAGCTTCCTTAAATAGCTTGCGATCTTCAGCCATCTCAATCGCCGGCAACTTGGCCCCAATCAGCTCCACCCCATACTGATCCAAAATGCCTTTATGGGCGAGCTCCACCGCTAGGTTCAAGGCAGTCTGGCCACCCATGGTTGGCAAAACCGCATCCGGCTGCTCCTTGGCAATGATCTTTTCCAAAAATTCCAGAGTCAACGGCTCGATGTAGGTGCGATCGGCGATTTCTGGATCGGTCATAATCGTGGCTGGATTTGAGTTAACCAGAACCACTTCATAGCCTTCATCCCGCAGAGCCTTACACGCCTGGGTGCCAGAATAGTCAAACTCGCAGGCTTGGCCGATCACAATCGGTCCAGATCCAATCAGAAGAATTTTGTGGAGGTCGTTGCGGCGGGGCATAGATTCTAGATAAAGCAACTAGCGAGCGTGTTTATCTTAAACTGTCCGGTGACCCAAACTTTGTGGCGAGGGTTGCAAAAAATGGGACGATTCGTTAAAGGGCGTTAACACAGCCCAAGGGGGGATAATCCTGGGAAAATCTTACGGGTCTGGGTATGAGTGCCAGTAATCAAAACCATTGTGATTGGATGAGCCGCGCCATCACCCTGGCAGCCAAAGCTGGGGCGGCGGGGGAAGTGCCGGTGGGAGCAGTAGTGGTGGGCGCTGATGATCAATTGATTGCTGAAGCTGAGAATCGCCGGGAGCGCGATCGCGACCCCACTGCCCATGCTGAAATTCTAGTCTTGCGGGCCGCCGGTCAACACCTTGACAATTGGCATTTAAACCAATGCACTCTCTACGTCACCCTGGAACCCTGCCCAATGTGTGCCGGGGCAATTTTGCAGGCCCGGTTGGGGCTGCTGGTCTACGGGGCCCATGACCCCAAGACCGGGGCGATTCGCACGGTCCTAGATCTTCCGAATAGTGCCTGCTCGTTTCATCGC
Source organism: Thermosynechococcaceae cyanobacterium (assembly GCA_041748255.1). Taxonomy (GTDB): domain Bacteria; phylum Cyanobacteriota; class Cyanobacteriia; order Thermosynechococcales; family Thermosynechococcaceae; genus JBGTDP01. The sequence goes on from JBGTDP010000265.1 coordinate 9,189, forward strand.
TTAGCAGTTTTGGGAGGGGTTTTAGAACCTGTCTGCCGGGAGCAGCTCCAAGCCTGGTTTGCCCACCGGCGAGCCCAAAAACGGCTTTCAGGCCCAGAGGTCTGAAATTCAAGCGCCAAGACTCCCGAAGCCGGTTAGAACTTGGATCTATTCCCCTGACGCCCGGGAAGTTTATTCGGAGGTAGCCAAATTCCTGGCCATAAACGGCAAAATTAATTCGGCTAATTCCTCCGGATGGTTTTGGGGCAAGCTATGGCTGGCACCGGGAATAATCGCGAGTTGGGCTTGAGGAATTTGATTAGCGTAGGTTTGGCTGTGCCAAAGGGGAATGGTTTCATCTTGATCGCCACTAATCACCAGAGTTGGGAGTTGTAAGCGATGAATTTCTTGCTCAACGGTATCAATGGCAGCTTCTGAGCGCAGGCGATCGCGCAGAAAGGAACTGGCCACAGGTTGCTCTTTGAGAGATTGACGATACCAGCGAAGTTTTTGAAACTCCGCCTGCTTGCCCAGCAACCCAGCCAAAGGAGTTGCCAGGCCCAGCCCCCAGTCAACCCAAGGTGAGGCCCAGAGCAAAGGTTTTAGTAATTGCCAGCGATCGCGAAAACTATCATCTCGAATCCCAGCCGGGGCTGCCAAGATCAGGCCCTGCAAACTCTGGGGATATTTCAAGGCATAGGTCGCCCCGATCCAACCACCAAAGGAATGACCCAGAAGATAGCAAGGCTCTAAGGATAAAGCCTTAAGCACATGACTCACAAAGGTAACTTCCAGGGCAATGTTATAGCGCAGCGCTGGCTTGGCCGACTTCCCAAACCCCAGCAGGTCCAGGCTGATGCAGCGGTAATGGGATTGCAATTTTTGCATTAAAGGCCACCAAGTGACTGCTGAGCCCATAAACCCATGCAGCATCACCAGGGCCGGTCCCTGGCCTACCTCTAGGTAGGCAGCCCGGCAAGTCAAGGGCTGCGAGTCAGGCACAGAAAGTACAAATTCTATAAATTGCCGGGTGGGCATCACTGGTCCAGGAAAAACCCCAATGCCAATCTAACAGGGGCCTTCTCAATCGGGCTACCCACCCAGGTTTGGCCGTTAGTTGGATTAAGCAAGGTGCTAAATCAAGCGAGTTAACTGCAAGCGATAGCGGGCTTTTTTGGTCACTGCTATCTCACCGATTTGTAGCCGACCTTTGCCACGCACTGCGACAAGATCCCCTGATTTAAGCGTAGAACTCGGTTGAGTCACTTCTTTCCAGTTGACCCGCACCTCGCCGCTATTAATTAGATCAGCCATTTTACTGCGGGAGACCCCAAATCCGGCTGAGGCGATCGCATCTAAGCGCAAAGACGCTTCAACGGTGGTGAGTTCTTTCTTTCTCGGCTCCCGAATCTTCAGCTCAGTTAAGTCAATCTGCCGGGTTCGAACCGGAACCGTCCGCACTTGGGTAAGGGCTTCGGCAAAGAATGTAACTAGCTCCGGAACAACAACTGCCTGGGCTCCTCGCTCCCCGAGAACCAGAATATCCCCGACTTTACTGCGCTCAATCCCGGTTCCTAGAATTGCCCCTAGAAAATCTCGGTGAGTGGCTGGGTCAAAGAGAAAGTTTCCAGCTATCTCCAGGGCGGCAACGGTGACTTGAGCCACATCCAGGGGCAAGTCCGAGCGGGCGATCGCCAGTCGCTTACGCTCTGCTTGCGGATAGCCTCCCCAAGCCAGGCTCTCAATTTCGGTCAGCTGGCTGAACATTTGCTGAACCTCCGCCAGCTCCGGGGGGGCGAGAAAGTCACTCTGGACAACGTTCCAGGTTTTTAAGGCTTGCTCAGCCTGGTCCAGTCCTCTAGCGGCGATCTCGCGATTTTCAATGCCCTTTAAAAGGTCTTCTGTTGGCAACATGTAGTCGTTTGGGTTTGCAAGATCTTTAACCTTAACTAAGCAGCTCTAGATACCATGTTTTGTTCCCATAGAGTGACTTAGACAACAAATCTTTAGATTCTAGGCTAATATACTTGGTTTATATGCTTGATCATAAAGGTATCTACCATGGGCCTGACGAATAAAGTTGAGCTTCGACCGCTCACTTCGATTAAGGGGGGGATGTCAGAGTTCTATACGCCTCAGTCTTCGGACGAGACAATGCTGGTGCATATTTCACCAGGCACCATTGATGAGTTGTATGTTCATCGTCTTCAAACTGACCAGTTGCTGGTCGTGCGGGGGAGTTTCGTCTTAGCTGTGCTGCAAAATCGACGCTATCAATACATTCCTTTGAGTGAAAACTCTCCAGCCGTCGTTAAAATACCCCCCGGTGTCTTGCACGGGGCAATTAACCTCGGCGTAGACTCCTGCTGGCTAGTCAATGCGGTCCTGCGGCATGGACCGGTTCAAGAACGGGATTACCGTCCGCTGCAACCGCCAATTCCCTACGACCTGGCAGCGGCTCAGGTCGCCCTGGATCAGCTTGAAGTTGCGATCAGTGCTTAAAGGATTCAACTTAAACTTTCTTTGGATTAACCATACCCAATACTTGTACACCCGAAGAAATAGCCGCCGGAGAATTCTCCGGCGGCTACTTTAAGTGTCAATTCTTAAATACAATCACATTACTAAACGATAGTGTTACCGCTGCCATTGTCAATAACGGCAATATCCATACCCCCAAGGTCAAGAGTATTGTTGTCACCACCAAATACGATGGCACCACTGCCATTACCCTCGAAGATACTATTTCCTCCTAGTGTAATCATGTTGCTATCACCGGCAATTTCTAGCCCCCACTCGCCATTGTCAATGATTTCCACATCGAACAGATCAACTGTATTGCCATCACCAAGGATTTCAATACCGTCTTCATCATTCATAAGAAAAGCAGTTCTATTCACGACAAAGTTGTTATCTTCACCCGTAAGATCAATGGAGAGGCCACTTGATCCATTAGACAAGAGAAAACTATCCTCAATAGTGACATCATTAGAGTCCCCATCAACTTCAAAGCCTTGCTCTGTATTATCAAAGGATTCTACACCACTCCAATTAATAGTGTTATCACGCCCAAACACGTCAAAGCCGTCATCGCCGTTGTTACGAAATCCGCTGTCGACTACATCCACGGTATTATCCGTGCCTCTGAAATCGATATCGAAGCCATCATCGCCGTTACCGCCGAAAATACTTCTATCCTGAATCGTGATTTGGTTATTGCGACCGTCAATTTCAAAGCCTTCTTCGGCATTATCATCAGAAGAAACATTGTTCAGAGTCACAATATTTTCAGCGCCTTCAATGTCGAAGCCATCATCACTATTGCCGCGAAATGAGCTAGCTGTGAAGGTAAATTCATTGCCAGTAGCAGTCGTATCGTCGCTGAAGCCATCTCCACCATTATCCGCAAAAAGGCTGGTAGTAGCGGTAATTATGTTATCGCTACCATCAACTTCTAAACCATCTTCAGCGTTGCCAGTTGAGGATGCACTTTCTAAAGACAATTTATTCTCGATGCCAAAGACATCAATGCCATCATCACCGTTGTCAAAGAAGGCGGAGTTTTCTATGTTCAAGGTGTTGCCTTGACCATTACGAGCAATATTGAGTCCGTTTAGGTTTCCTTCAAATTCGCTGAGACTGATGTTTAATTCGTTGTTTGTACCATCAACTTCGAGTCCCTCTGCCTTAGTGTTAAAAGCTGCTTCCACACGAAATAGATCAAGGGTATTGCCGTCCCCAAAGACATCAATACCATCGTCACCATTCATGTTAAAAACAGATTTCTCGATTGAAGCTGAAACATCGCTGACAGGTCCACGAAGTTCAAAGCCATCATCTCCATTATCAATAGATTCAACCTCGAAGAGCGATACCTCAATGTCGCCCTCTAAAACTGCAACACCATCTCCAGTGAAGTTCTCAATGACTTCACTGTCTAAATCGATATCCTCGGTGATTTCTAGCCCATTTCCTTTCATGTCGTCTACTTTATCGGGCATATTTGTGCCGTTAGTTGAAGTTTTTTCCATAACAGTTGTATCTTCTGCCATGATGATTCTCCTTGATCCTTTAAAGTTTCAGAATTGAAACTGATCAGCTTGTTTACTAACCAACTCTGTCTAAAAGAGTATTGCCTAAAAGTTAAGATGAGTTGTCTGTTGGTTTAATAGGGGGTCAAGGAACGCTTA
>JBGTDP010000266.1:0-7062 GCA_041748255.1 Thermosynechococcaceae cyanobacterium
CGGATCAGCGGTCGGACTCAAGTCCCTGCGGCGGAGGAGCTCGCTAGCCTTGCTGCCCACCAAGCCAGCCTCTGCCTCTACCTGGGGGCTCGCCATGTGGTCGCTGCTCAGGCCAAACTGCTGGAGCACTATCCCCCTGAAACTCCCGTGGCGGTCTGCTTTCGCGTTGGCTGGCCGGATGAAAAAATTTGGCAAGTGTCCCTGGCCCAAATGGCAGCGTTATCGGCCCAACAAAATCTAATCCGGACAACTCTTTATGTTGTGAGTCCAGCTCTGGCAGTAGATCAGGGGGACACTGCTAGGTCGCGGCTCTATAATCCTGAGCATACGCACCTATTTCGCCCGGCAGCGAAAGCCAGTTCCTAGACGCCCTAGAATCAAGAGCAGCGATCGCCTGTTGTTTAAGAAGCAATCTGTCAAAGTGAATTCATTGTATTGCTGCCGGAAGGTGCTAAGCTCTTAACCCAAAGAGGCAGTTCAGTAGGCTAGCCGGAGCTGCATCTTTACTGGATTTAATTCGTATTAGATTTCGTTTGGTGCTGACCTGGTGAGGGAACAACTGTAATGACGAAGCGTTTTAACATGGCTTTAATTAATCATCGCCGCCGCAGCCTGAGTGCCAGTCTCTGCGTTGGTTTACTGCTGGCCGCTTGCCAATCAAACGGGGGCAGTGAAACCTCTGGTGCTGGGGGTGGCAGTGAGGAACTTAAGATTGGCGCTCTGTTGCCCTCAACTGGGGATCTTTCCTCGATTGGGCAACCAATGCTTAGCGTCGTGCCCCTACTGGTGGAGCAAGTTAATCAGTGTGGGGGGGTAAATGGCAAACCAATGACCTTGGTAACCGAAGATACTCAAACCGAGCCCACTGCCGGGGCAGAGGCGATGACCAAGCTGGCGGAAGTTGATAAAGTTGCCGGGGTTGTCGGGGCCTTTGCCAGTAGTGTCTCCCAAGCAGCGGTCGATATTGCCGCCCGCAATCAAGTCATGATGGTCTCACCGGGCAGTACTAGCCCAGAATTTACCAAACGGGCCAAAGACGATGCCTTTAAGGGCTACTGGGCCCGCACAGCACCGCCAGACACCTATCAAGCCCAAGCCCTGGCCAAGCTAGCCCAGGAAAAAGGCTTTAAGACTGCTTCAACGGTGGTGATTAACAACGACTATGGGGTTGGGTTTGAGCAAGAATTTGACCAGGCGTTTAAACAGCTGGGGGGAACCGTCGTCAATGAGAATAACCCCACTCGTTATGACCCCAAGGCTCCGACCTTAGCCAGTGAGGCGGGGGCGGCTTTCTCTGGCAAACAAGAAGCTGTTGCCGCTGTACTCTATGCTGAAACCGGCAGCTTGCTCCTCAAGTCAGCCTTTGAACAGGGTTTGCTCAAAGACAAGCAGGTCATGCTCACCGATGGGGTTTACTCTGAGGACTTTCCGGAGCAGGTGGGCAAATCCAGCGATGGCAAGTTTATTCTTGCTGGGGCGATCGGGACAGTTCCCGGTGCCGATGGAGAGGCATTAGCAAAATTTACTGAATTCTGGAAAACCAAGCAAAACAAGCCGATCAGCGCCTTTGTCCCCCATACCTGGGATGCGGCAGCACTTTTGGCCCTATCAGCAGAGGCGGCAAAAGCCAATACTGGTGAGGGAATTAAAAGCAAAATTCGTGAGGTTGCAGGCCCCCCCGGCACTGCGGTCACCGATGTCTGTGAAGGATTAAAGCTGGTCCGCAATGGCGAAGAGATTAACTACCAGGGGGCCAGTGGCAATGTGGACTTCGATGAGGCCGGGGATGTGGTTGGCAGCTACGATGTCTGGACCGTCAAGGATGATGGCAAGTTAGAAGTCACCGGTAAAGTCCAGCCGGATGTCTCTCAATAGCGCTCCCCAAAACTCTGAGATGAGTTGAGACCTAGAGCCCACTGGTAGTCGCAGCGCCTAAATCCTTGGGTAGGATCAAGAGAGACCGCAGATAGCAAATGGCTGTTTGCGGCATTCAGTCGTATTTATTTTCTAGTTATGGCTTCAACATTTTCCTTTGATATTGTCAGTGACTTTGATTGGCAGGAATTAGTCAACGCTGTGGATCAAGCTGAACGAGAGATCAAGGGTCGCTATGATCTCAAAGATACCCAAACCACCCTAGATCTCCAAAAGCAGGGGATTACGATTAACACAGACAGTGAATTCACCCTAGACTCAGTTCAGACGATTTTGCAGACCAAAGCTGCCAAGCGTAATCTTTCCCTAAAGATCTTTGACTACGGCAAAGCCGAACCTGCGGGTGGCAATCGGGTACGGCAGGAAATTGAGTTGCGCAAAGGCATCAACCAAGAGATCGCTAAGAAAATTTCTAAACTAATCCGAGATGAGTTTAAGAAAGTGCAAGCTTCAATTCAAGGAGATACGGTGCGGGTGAGTGCCAAATCCAAAGATGATCTCCAACAGGTGATGCAGCGACTGAAACAGGAAGATTTGCCCCTGGCCCTGCAGTTTATTAACTACCGCTAGCAGCAATCTTCAGGTCCAACTGGGGAGAAGCAGAGAAATCCAAGGATAATGGAGCTGCACTGATTCTCTTTTTAGATATGTTACGCCAAACTTCTTTGGGAACTCTAGGCTTAGTTGTGGGCGGCATCTTAGCAGTCATCGGGTTTGTTGCCTATGCCACCGGAAACTCTACCCTTAATCTCGTGGGTTTCTTTTATGGGATTCCGCTTTTTTTGGGAGGATTGGCCCTAAAGGTATCTGAGCTAAAGCCTATCCCTTTGACCCAACCCACCCCGCCTGAAGTGCTAGAGCTTCGCGATCAACAGGCAACCCAGGCTCAAAACCAGGTTCGCGAAGATATTACCCGTTATCGCTACGGCCTAAAAGCTCATTTAGATAGCTCCTTAGAGCACCTGGGACTCAGTCCCACCAATCAGGAGCGTCCTGAAGTTATTGGCTTGCGAGAATCTAATACCCATGGGGCTTACACCTTAACCCTGGAATTTGAGTCCCCTCTGATTTCCTTTGAAACCTGGCAAGCAAAGCAGGACAAGTTCGAGAAGTTTTTTGGGCCAGGGGTTCAAGTCCACCTTGATCAACCGGAGGCAGAGCAAGTGGAGTTAAGCTTGATTGCTGACCCCAATAGCGCTGAGCCAATCACTGAGGCTTGAAATCAGATTAAGGAGGGCATCCAGCTACATGCCCCAGGTCGAGGACGATCATGGGTCTCTGCTGATTTTGCAACTCAGTTTGCTAGTGTTGGATTCGCTAAGACTCAATGGCAATTAAAAAGACTGAACTTTATAGCTCACTGTGGGCCAGCTGCGACGAACTGCGCGGCGGTATGGATGCCTCCCAGTACAAGGACTATGTGCTGACGCTGCTGTTTATGAAATACATCTCCGACAAGTATGCCGGGGACCCAAACGCCTTGATCGTGGTGCCGGAAGACTGCTCGTTCGAGCAGCTAGTGGGGCTGAAGGGGGATAAAGAAATTGGCGACAAGATCAATAAAATTATTGGCAGGCTGGCTGAAGAAAACGGCCTCAAAGGCGTCATTGACGTGGCTGACTTCAATGATGAAGACAAGCTGGGCAAAGGCAAGGATATGGTCGATCGCTTGTCTAAGCTGGTGGCGATTTTCAGTGGCATTAACCTGCGCGCGAACCGGGCCGATGGCGATGACCTGCTGGGGGACGCCTATGAGTACCTGATGCGCCACTTTGCCACCGACTCAGGTAAAAGCAAGGGCCAGTTCTATACCCCGGCGGAGGTCTCACGGATTTTGGCCAAGGTGGTGGGGGTGACGGCTGAGACCCCCCAGGACCAAACGGTTTATGACCCCACCTGTGGCTCTGGCTCCCTACTGCTTAAGGTGGCCGATCAAGCCCCCAGGGGGCTGACTATTTTTGGGCAGGAAATGGACAACGCCACCGCAGCCCTGGCGCGGATGAATATGATTTTGCACAATAGCCCAACTGCTGAAATCTGGCAGGATAATACCCTCTCCTCACCCCACTGGAAGACAGCTGATGGCAGCCTGAAAACCTTTGACTTTGCCGTTGCCAATCCGCCCTTCTCTTACAAGTCCTGGAGCAACGGCGTTAACCTGGCAAACGATGAATTTAATCGATTTGACTATGGCACCCCGCCGGATAAGAACGGCGACTATGCCTTTTTGCTACATCTGTTGAAGTCTCTAAAAAGTACCGGCAAGGCGGCGGTGATTTTGCCCCATGGGGTGCTGTTTCGGGGCAATGCCGAAGCCCGCATCCGCCAAAACTTGGTCCGCCAAGGCTACATCAAGGGGATTATTGGCCTGCCGCCCAACCTGTTTTATGGCACTGGCATCCCGGCCTGCATCATCGTGATTGATAAAGCACAGGCCCGCAGCCGCACTGCCCTGTTTATGGTCGATGCCAGCCGAGGCTTGATCAAGGACGGCAATAAAAACCGCCTGCGCAGCCAGGATCTGCACAAAATTGTCGATGTGTTTAACCATCAAAGCCAGCTACCCCGCTACAGCCGCCGGGTGCCCTTGAGTGAGATTGAGCAGAACGACTACAACCTCAATATTCCGCGCTACATCGACGCTAGCGAGCCGGAGGATCTACATGATCTTCAGGCCCATTTGCAGGGGGGCATTCCCAAGCCAGATATCGATGCCCTGGAAAGCTACTGGGAGGTTTTCCCCTAAGTTCGCAGCAGCTTGTTTGCCCCAGGCGACGATGGGTATTGTCAGGGCCTGGTAGAGGCAAGTCAGGTGAAGGCGACCATCCTCCACCATCCAGAATTTGCCACCTTTGCCGATCGCTCTCTGGAACTCTACACCGACTGGTGCCGTGACAACGACGACTGGCTGCGGGGCATTGCCGTGGGCGATGACCCCAAGGAGCTGATTCAGACTATTTCTGAAGATCTGTTGGCCCGATTTGCTCAGGCCGACCTGCTGAATAAGTACGATATCTATCAGCTACTCATGGACTACTGGGCCGAGACCCTACAGGACGATGTCTATGTGCTGGTGCAGGATGGCTGGGCAGCGGGGAATATCTTACGGCAGTTGGTGCCAGAAAAAGATAAAAACGGCAAAAACGTCTATCGAGAGACAGCGGATTTAGAAATTGGCAAGAAAAAGTACAAAGCTGAGCTGATCCCTCCAGACTTGATGGTGGCTCGCTACTTTGCCGATCAGCAGGTGCATCTAGATCAATTGCAGGCGGACCTGGAGGCCATTAGCCAGGAGCTGGAGACTGTGATTGAGGAACACTCCGGCGAGGAGGGGCTGCTGAGTGAGGCCCAAACCGATGCTGGTAAAGTCACCAAGGCCAACGTCAGCAGTCGGATCAAGGAGCTAAAAGGGCACAGCAGCGCTGATCAAGAGTTGGCGGTGCTCATGCAGTGCCTGAGGCTGTTTGAGCAAGAAGCGGCAGCCTAAAAAGCAGTGAAGGAGACCCAGGAAGCGCTGGATCAGGCAGTCTTTGCTCAATACCCCCAGCTGACGGAGGCGGAGATTAAGTCACTGGTCGTGGATGATAAGTGGAAAGCGACGCTGCAAACGGCAGTGCAGGCCGAGATTGAGCGGGTGACGCAGCAGCTAGCGAATCGGGTGAAGGATCTGGAGGAGCGTTATGCGGAGCCGCTGCCGCAATTGGTGGAGGAAGCTGAGGCGCTATCGAGCCGAGTAGAAGCGCATTTGAGGAAGATGGGGCTAACGTGGGATTAGCGTGAAATAGTGCGAGTCAGCCATTGAAGATCTACCTCGATGTTTGTTGCCTCAATCGTCCGTTCGATGATGGGCTACAAGAACGAATTAGGCTAGAGGCAGACTCTGTCCTGAGCATCATAAAGCGGATTCAGACAGGACAATGGCGGCTAATTACCAGCGAAGCTATGGCCGTTGAGTTAGCAAAGATGCGCAACCTAGAAAAAAAAGAATGGATTTTGAGCCTGTTGGAATTAGCAACGCAGACGCAGACGATCAATGAAAGCATTGATTTGAGGGGACAGCAGTTGGAGAATTTGGGGTTTGGCCTTTTTGACGCGGTTCATGTAGCGTGTGCAGAAGCTGCTCAAGCTGATGTTTTTCTTTCTACAGATGATCGCTTGCTAAGAACGGCAATACGTTATCGAGAGAGCTTGAGAGTACAAGTCAGCAATCCAGTTGTTTGGTTGATAAACTTTTTACAGGTTTAGTTGAAGGAGCAGCATCCACAATGACACCGCCAGAATTAAGGGAAAGGGGATATCAGGCACTTGTCCGTGAACTAGGTCAGGTGGATGCGATTCGCTTTTTGCAGCAGATGGGCTGGGGTTCTGGAGACTACACCCAGGAACGTCGAGAACTTTTGGATTCTGTGACGCGGGAAGAGTTTTGGCAGGAGCTGCGGAAGATACGGGAAAGGGAGGCGTAGGGATCAATTGGCCCAGAAGCTCATGCAGATGCACTCGAAATTCTGCGACAGCCTGTCGCAGAATTTCAACGGGGGGTACAGTACTTAACGGAGTAATAAAAGATGGCTGCGACGACTGATATTGGAACGTTGATAACGTCTGCGGCGGTGAGCAGCAAGGGACATCCGATGATTACAGGGACGGCAACGTCTGTGCGATGGGTTGTGGTGCTCTATAAGGAAGGGGTCGATGCGGAAGAAATTGCTCAGCGCATGAGCCATCTTAGCCTTGCTCAGGTGTATGCAGCATTGGCCTATTACCACGCTAACCGGGATGAAATTGAGGCCGATCTAGCTGAGGAAGAAGCAGAATATGATCGGCTATGTTCATTACGACGTGGCTGAGTTTCGGGAAGATATGCGGCAACTAACCGCTAAAGGTTGGCTGTGAGGGTGCGTCCCACTTTTGTAGCCCTCACCCTAAATCCCTCTCCCAATTCTGAGAGAGGGACTTTGAATCTTGCCCCCCTTCTCCCAATTTTGGGAGAAGGGGCTGGGGGATGAGGGCCAAATTGCAAAACTGGGATGCGCTCTTTCGAGTGAGCAATCTGCTCTATGCAGAAGTTTCAACCGCAGTGGGTGAGAACGAGAATGAGCAATAGTGAAGTGCCTGAAGGGTATAAGC
>JBGTDP010000267.1:0-2543 GCA_041748255.1 Thermosynechococcaceae cyanobacterium
GTAAACTTGCTTGTATGACTTTTAACTGACTATTTTATGAGACAGCAATCTTCAGGATGGATTGAGCAGTGTATGCGCTTTGGGTATGCTGCCAAAGGTTTTGTCTACGCGGTAGTCGGCATTCTGGCAGCCCAGGCAGCCTTTGGTGGGGGTGGGGGTGGTAAGACAACCAATACCAAAGGCGCTCTCAAGACAATCGTCACCCAGCCTTTTGGAAAAGTCTTGCTGGCTCTAGTGGCGATCGGCCTAGTTGGGTATGTGCTGTGGCGGTTTGTGCAGGCAATTCAGGATCCAGAGAATAAGGGAACCGATGCTAAGGGTCTGATCACTCGCCTAGGCTATGGATTCAGCGGTATCGCCTATGCAGGTTTAGCTTTAAGTGCCGCGCGGCTTGTCTTTGGTTCAGGGGGCAGCAGTGGCGGCAGCTCGACTCAAACCTGGACAGCTCGCCTGCTTGCTCAACCCTTTGGTCAATGGTTAGTGGGGACAGTCGGGGCAATCGTGATCGCCATCGCTGGCTATCAATTCTATCGAGCCTATAGTGCCAAGTTCCGTAAAAAACTCAAGACCCACCAGATGAGCCGCACCGAGCAAACCTGGGCCACTCGCGTTGGTCGCCTTGGCTTGACAGCCCGAGGGATAACTTTCTTGATCATTGGTTGGTTTTTGATTCAAGCCGCCCTTCAGGCCCAAGCGCAAAAAGCTCGGGGATTAGGTGGAGCCTTAGAAACGCTAGCTCAGCAGCCCTATGGTCCGTGGCTTTTAGGAATTGTGGCCCTGGGGTTAATTGCCTACGGGATTCATATGGGAGTCCAGGCCCGGTATCGGCGGATGCAAACCTCTTAAACCTTGCCTGATCTTCATCATCCGTGTTGTAAGTGTAGAGCCCTGGTTTCCGGTGTTATCTCCTGCTGAACGAATTATTGTCCCCCTGGATGTTGCTGACCAAGCAGCGGCGATCGCCCTGATGGAACAACTGCCCCAAGTGCAATTTTGGAAGGTGGGGCTGGAACTTTTTGTCAGTAGTGGACCCGCCATTCTTGAAGATCTCAAAGCCCAGCAAAAGCGAGTGTTTTTAGATCTCAAATTGCACGATATTCCCAACACCGTTGCTGGGGCTTGCCGAGCCGCCGCCCGCTACGGCGTTGACCTACTCACCATTCATGCCACCGCCGGTAAAGCCGCCCTTCAGGCCAGTCAAGAAGCTCTGGAAGCAGAAGCAAGCCAAGCTGGTTTGGCCCCACCGCAACTGATTGCAATTACCGTTTTAACCAGTCTTTCGGGACGAGAGTTAGCCTTTGATCTTAAAATCCCCATAGAGCTGCCGGAGTATGCCCTGCACATGGCGCTGCTGGCCCAAGTTAGCGGTTTAGGCGGGGCAGTCTGTTCCCCCCAAGAGGTGGCCCAGTTGCGAGAGGTCTGTGGCCAGGAGTTTTTGCTGGTTTGCCCTGGGGTGCGACCTGCTGGCTCTCAGTCAGGCGATCAGCGGCGCTCGCTGACCCCAGCAGCAGCGATCAAATCCGGGGCTGATTATCTGGTGATTGGGCGGCCAATCACCACGGCTGAGAATCCGGGGGCGGTGTTTGATCAAATTTGTCAGGAACTCGAAACGGTTTTATGAGAGGGTGCTTCCAGCAGAAACTGGTTCAGAGGCTTGGTTTTCTGAGCAGTTTATGGCTGGGGGTGTTTCCTATTCACACTTCCCTAGCCAATCCCGTAAACATGCAAAGTAGTGAGGCAAAAACTGGGTTAGACCAACATAGGGAGTTTAGTCAGCCCCTGCGATCGCAAAAAAACCTTCCCAATCAACCGCAAAACCAAGCGGGCCTTTCTCCACCAACGGCTTGTCCTCAAGAGTTAGGGACCCTGACCACTCAACTGCTACTGGATCTGCCTAGCTACGCCAATCGCGCTAACACAACCCTAACAATCCCGAACAACTACGTGATTGTTGCCAGTCAGCCTGAATTTAAGCCCCTACGTCTAGGCCCAGGGCAGCGGGCTGATAGGGTAGAAACCCCTGCGGATACTCATGATCCCTATCAGGTGTTTTTTACGACCCTCGTTCGAAGTTATCAGAGCAAAGGGTCAGTACTGCTACAGCAGTACCACTGGCTATTTCTCACCCGCGCTGATAGTGGTTGGCGACTGTCGATGTTGTACTCGATTATCGGTCCCTACCAAACAGAAGGTGCCCCCTTGCCGCCCAGGGATAGCAGTGAAGGCAGTTTAGCTCAGGCAATTCGGACCTGGCTGCGGGATTGCCGATTCTCCTCCGCAGATTAATCCTCCCTGGTAAGTAGAACTCTGAAATAGTTCTCTGAAGCGGGATAAACCAGGAATGGTGGTTTTAACTGGACTGCCGCAGTTCTTTGAGTAGGATTCAGGAAAGCTAATCTAACCCAGCAGACATTAGTTCGTCTAACTTGGTGCGTACCAAGCGAATATCTTGCCACATTAGCCACTTGGGACTCCCTTGGTCTCGGGAGGGATTTCGCAGCAAGTAGGCCGGATGCAAGATCGGCATACACAGCCGTCCTTCC
>JBGTDP010000268.1:0-3387 GCA_041748255.1 Thermosynechococcaceae cyanobacterium
GCAGGATCAATAAAGTTCCCTGTCCCCAAATCCTCAGCCGGAACATCGGGATTTTTGCTGTTGGGATCTCCCCCCTGGACCACAAAGGGTTCGGGTTGACTGACCACGCGATGAAACGTCGTGCGATCGTAAACACCGCGATTCACCAGATCAACAAAGTTACCAGCCGTCACCGGGGCATCGGTTCCATCCATCTGGATGGTGATCGGTTGGCCCTTGACCCTAAGGACAACTGTTGCAGGGCCTTTAAGACGGGGCAACTGATCAATTGCCGGAGGAGTTTGTGCCCCCGGAACCACTGATGCCTGATCAGAGGGTGAGGGGGTTGAGGCAGTGGGAGTCTGGGTCGTTTGGGTCGGGAAACTGCAGGCAGTTGGGAGTAGGAGCAGCCCAATCAGCAGTAGGCGCAGCAACTGAATAGCGTAATTTGCAATCATTTATAAGCCTTCGACGGGTACCCCTAGAAAACGAGCAATTTCAGCCCCTTGGTCTTCTAGCTTTGCCAATGGTGGCGGCTGGCCCACCGGGGTCAGAGGAATATCGCCACGACCTTTAATCCGTAAATAAAGGGCTCGTTTGGGATTAAGGCCCTCCCGCAGCAAAATCCGGATAGATTGCACATCGTTTGGGCGACAAGAAACTTCGATGCGGCGATTTTTACCGGGGAATCCCCAGCGAAAAACTCGAACTCTATCCGACTCTAGATCAAACTCGTTATAACCGCCGCCAACATCCCAAGCAATCACCAACCAAAGATACAAAGCCAAGAGGCTTCCGGCCACTCCATAGAAGCCGATCGCAATCCCCTGGGGAATAAAAACTAAATTTGTTGGATCAGAAACCGGCAGCAGGTTGACCTGCAGGTAGCTCGACAGACCTGCCAGCAAAAAGCCAATCCCGCCAATGGAAATAATCGCTGCCCACCAATAGTTACTAAAGCGGCGAGATCCGGTGACTTCATAGCGTAATAAACGCGCATCTGTAGAGGTTGATTGAATCATATCCAGTGGCTAGCTCTGATCTGAGTATAGAAGCTCTGCAGTTCAAACTAGCTTTCTGTTCATAAACAGACTTTAGCGCTGCCAAACCTGAATCGTTTTATTCTGAGTTGAGAGAATCAACGTGTTTCCATCCTGGCTGAAGATTGTAGCGGTGACGTCACCTGAATCGCCCGGAAAAGTTTGGATAATTTTGCCCTTGGGGAGCGACCATAGCTTAGTTCTAGCTCCACCGCCACTGGCTAGTAACTGGCTTACATCAGGCGTGTCCTGAAGTGGATGAATGGCAACCGCATTGACCGATTCCGGCTGTTCTGGCAGGGTTATCAAGAGTTCTCCCGTCTGGAGATTCCAAACTTTGACAGTTTTGTCACGGCTACCGCTAATCAGGGTTTGGCCCATAGGACTTATGGCAACAGAAGTGACCCGGTCTCGATGCCCAGAGAGAGAATAGGCCAGAACGCCGGTCCGCAGATCCCAGACTTTAATCGTTTTGTCACTGCTGCCACTGGCCAAGATTTGCCCATTTGAGCTGATTGCCACTGCCCGGACGGTGTCTTTATATCCAGAGAGGGTGCTGACAAGCTTCCCCGTAGGCACGTTCCAAATTTTAACGGTTCTGTCACTGCTACCACTGGCAAGGGTTTTACCATCGGCACTCATCGCCACCGACCAGACGGTATCATCGTGTCCAGACAGGGTCTGCCGTAATTTCCCCGTAGGGAGATTCCAGACTTTAACATTGCTGTCTCCCCCGCCACTGGCAAGGGTTTTGCCATCGGCACTGATTGCAACGGTCCAAATTGGGCCAGAATGTCCAGCCAGATTCTGCACTTGGGCGTTTTGCCAGTTTATCCCCGCCTGACACTGTTTTAGAAAGCTTTGAGCAGCAGGGCGACGGCGGGCAATTTTTTCGGCTTGGGTAATACAGTCTTCGTAGTTTCTCTGGGTTGCTAACTGCTTGATTGCTTGCAACCGCTGAGAATCTTGCTTTTGCTGGCGCTGATCGAGGCCAGAGGCAATCCCGGCCAGGGCCAAAATTGATCCAGCCCCCAGCCCAATTAGCAGCCAGGATTTTTTGCGGGTCAACAGGGAATGGTAGTCAAAGCTTCTCTCACTAGCGTCATTTAGGGTGCGTTGTAAGGAGCGGCTAATTTCCTCCAGGTTCTCAGCCAAGACAGGAAAAATAGCTTTGCTAGCCCCGACAGCTTGGTTGAAGACACTTTCTAGTGAGGTTTTTAGGGAAGATGGTTTATTGCCAGCAGCAAGGGCCAGCAAGCGAGAGGACTGGCTAACCAGATCCGGTGAGTGAACCACCTTACGTCGGCGGGTGAGCTTTGATTCTAGGGGTCCGACATCTTCATTCGTCAGTCCCAGAGATTGTTGAAAGTGCTTAAAACGGGTGTAAGTATCTTCGCGGATTGGAAACTCATGCTGAATAGAGTCAACAAAGGCTTTGGCGTACTCCTGTAGCCGCATTTGATAAACTTTATGGGGTTTGAGGACGCTGATCTCAATGGTTGCTGCCTCTTCCCCAGTGAGTTTTAGACTGTTTTTGAGGGCATCTAAAAGTGTGCGATCGACTAGGGAGACTTTGCCATGGCTAGCACAATACTCGACCCCTTTGCGGTACTTGAGCTTTGCATCATCCTGGGGGATTTTGGCTACTAGAATTTTTGCCCCTGATTGAATCCCGTAGAGTCTTGGTTTTGTTGCTGGGGTCGCAATTTGGATCTTTCGTCGGGCGTACTCATGCCACTCGTCGATCGCAATCAACCTATCACCATCAAAATCGGCTGCCCCCGTTTCTAGGCCCTCGATTAGATAAAAAGTATAGGCCGATAACTCCGCGCCTTTTTGGCCAAAGGGGGTTTGGGTTGAAGTTGAACCGGTCAGAACCATTCGCCCTGGTCCCCCGAGTTGCCGCTTGACATTCACAAAATAGTTGGCTTCTACGGACCAGCCCTGGGTAAACACCTCACTAAAGCAGCAATCTAAGATCACCACCTGTTGCTGTGAACGGCTATCCCCCATGACTTCATCGATAAAACTTGCCGGTACCACCGTGGAGCGAACCAGTTTTTCTGGGGGAACTTTACTGGTTAGGCAAGTCGATAAATAAAGCTTGCCATTGTCATCCCGGGCAGCGTGACCGGAGAAGTAAAGCAGGACAAGATCATCCTTTTGGCGGCCGCCAAATAAAGCCTCAATTGCTTCAGCCATCGTCTGGCGATCGGGATTAATCAGGGCTTTTACCTCTGTAAAGCCACCGATATCAGGCTGCTCTAAAACGTGCTGCAGAGCGGCCACATCTTTTTGCACACCGGGTAGGGCGTCAAATCCCGATTCACACTCACTGACGCCGATAAGCAGGGCAATTTTGGTCACT
>JBGTDP010000269.1:0-1954 GCA_041748255.1 Thermosynechococcaceae cyanobacterium
AAGTAATGGAATCAATCTGGCAGTGAATAGACTTTTAGGGACTCCAAAGATTCGTAGTGGCGACATTCCTGACAGGGACCGGCGGGATTGACTGCACAGCGCAGATAGGCAGAGCGGGCATTAAACCGACAGGTAATATCCCCCACCAGGTATCCCACCCCTTCTAAATAAGTCTGGTCAGGGGCTAGAGTTCTGGGTATTTGCCGGGAGGTGGCCGTGGAGATCGCCGCGCTTAATCTTTCTCTGGCCTGAATCTCAGCCCGCCGCACAAACCAAATTGACAGCAGCGGTGGCATCAGGCCGATGACTAGAATGATAACTGTCTCTAGCACGGTGTTTTTAAAATTCACCTGCCTGCATCCTAACGATTCAGGGGCGATTCAGGGGCAAATTAAGGGCAAGAATGACTGAAGAATGGTGATTTGAAATCATCGAACAGCCTAAAGATAGCCGCAGATCCCAGAAAAGCCTAGAACGTTGTTGATATTCCCGTTAAATTATAGAAAGCCTACTCTTGACTCCCTTTGTCCCTTCATCCGCCTGCTGGTATGTTGAAATCGCTGAAACTCCTTGCGCCTTGGTTACTGAGGGCAATGCTGATCCTGGGAGTCTCTGCGGCCGCTACCTATCTTGCGGCCTGTTTATTTGTGCGCTGGCGGCAAAGTCGGTTTATTTTTTTGCCCTCTGCCAATCTGGAGGTCACTCCGGAGTTGTACGATCTTCACTATCAGGATGTCTGGCTTCCTATACCCAAGGGTGCGGGCAAGGCTGAGCTTCATGGGTGGTGGATTCCGGCTCTGGATCCAGCGGCAGGTGTAATTCTGTATTTGCACGGGAATGGCATTAACATTGGCGCCAATGCTGCCCAGGCGCATCGCTTTCATCAGTTGGGACTCTCAGTCTTTTTGATTGACTATCGGGGTTATGGTCGCAGCAATGGGGGCTTTCCTACGGAGGCAAAGGTGTATCAGGATGCCGAAGCTGCTTGGCAATACCTGGTTCAAGAGCGCCAGGTGCATCCCAAACAGATATTTGTCTACGGGCATTCCCTGGGGGGAGCGATCGCGATTGATTTGGCCCTCAAGCACCCCGAGGCGGCCGGCATAATTGTTCAGGGAACCTTTACCAGCATGCGGGATATGGCCAATCTCAAAGGCTGGGACCGTCTATTCCCGGTCAAACTGCTATTGACTCAACGCTTTAACTCCCTAGATAAAGTCAAGGCTCTACAACTACCGGTCTTGTTTATCCATGGTGAAAATGACGATCAAGTTCCGGCACAGATGAGCCAACTCCTCTATGCTGCTGCCCCTGAGCCTAAGCAGTTAGCCCTGTATCCCCTGGCTAGACACAATGACGTCGGCGAAGTGGGAGGAGGACACTATTTGCAAACCATCCTTAAATTTGTGCACCAGAGTCAGACTCGCCAGCAGGTATTAGAGACCTAAAGAACTTTGTTACTGGTTAAGGCTGCTATCGGAAGCACCAATCTGCTGCAACAACCTGAATGCGTTGCCATCCTGAAGTGGACCAGGATCAGGATTTTAGCGATCCAGAACTTCGTAGCAAGAATTTAAGTCTTGGGTTGCATCTGGCATAGTATTAGCCCAAACCAAGCCTGAGAATCGGTCCAGGTGTGGATGGGTTCTAGCCCCTTGGCTTCAAGATCCTGTTGAATTTGAGCCAGGCTAAATTTGCGAGAAATCTCAGTGAGAATGGTTTCCCCGGCCTTAAACTCAACCTCTAGCCCCAGGGCTTCCAGGCAAACGGTCTGGGAAACCAAACTTTCCAGATGCATCTCAATTTGATTGAGGGACTGATTATAAAAGGCCCGATGGCGAAATTGCCGGGGATTAAAGTTGCCCCTAAACCGCCAGTTGAGATGGTGAAGCATATTCAAATTAAAGGCGGCGGTAACGCCTTGGGCATCGTTATAAGCGGCCTCTAGCTGGCT
>JBGTDP010000270.1:0-12604 GCA_041748255.1 Thermosynechococcaceae cyanobacterium
TGCGGACCAATTCCATACTGTGGAGATTGAGAAGGACTACGACACCGAGCTGGGGCTGGAATTTGAGTCGGCTTTATTTGATGGCTTAATTCAGTGCAACAATCGTTGCCCTTTTTGCTTTATTGACCAGCAGCCCCCCGGCAAGCGCCAGAGTCTTTATCTCAAGGATGACGACTATCGGCTTAGCTTTCTCTACGGCAGCTATCTGACGTTGACAAATCTTAGTCCTAAAGAATGGCAGCGGATCGAGCAACTGCGCCTCTCCCCCCTCTACGTCTCGGTTCATGCCACTGAGCCAGGGGTGCGGATTCGGTTGCTGAAAAACCCCCGGGCTGGAGAAATTCTAAAGCAACTTCAGTGGTTTAGCGATCGCCGTTTGCAGATCCATGCCCAGGTGGTGCTTTGCCCCGACCTTAATGATGGTGCCCATCTAGAGCGTACTCTGTTGGATTTAGCCGCGTTCCACCAAGGAGACTTGCCAACGGTAGCTTCTGTGGCGGTGGTGCCGGTGGGTCTGACCCGGTTTCGGCCCCTTGAAGATGCCTTGATTCCAGTCACGCCAGTGAAAGCAAAGGAAGTGATTGCCCAGGTCCAAGCCCTGCAAAACAAATTCCAACAGCATTTAGGCTCCCCAGTGGTCTGGCTAGCAGACGAGTGGTTTCTGATTGCCGGTCAAGAACTGCCCCCAGCCTCGCACTACCGGGACTATGCCCAAATTGGCAACGGGGTGGGGTCGATTCGGCAGTTTCTTAAGCAATTTCAAGCGGCAGCCCAAGATCTACCCGCTAAGCTTTCAGATCCCCAAACCCTAACCTGGGTGGTGGGAAACGCGGTGGAGCTGGCCTTTGAGCCGGTAGTGACCCGACTTAACCAGGTGGAAGGGTTAGACGTGAAACTGGCTGCCCTGTCTAGTGATTACTGGGGCCAAACCATAACAGTGACAGGGCTGCTGACCGGCCAAGATATTTTAGCCGCCCTTCAGGGCCAGGACTTAGGAGATGGAATTCTTTTGCCTTCCCTGATGCTAAAACCGGAGGATGGCCGATTTTTAGATGATATGACTGTGGCCCAAGTGGCTGAGCAATTGAATGTCCCGATCCGACAAGTGGATGGGGGGGCCGAGCATTTGATTGAAGCTTGCCTGGGGTCAACCAGCATGGTTTCTAGAGGACGATAGCAGTTCTCGCACCAGTTCTGCCAGGCGCTCAGTGCTATCAGTCACTGCCAGACTGGCTGCTGCTGCTGTCATCTGGGCCAAGGTCTGGGGCGATCGCAACAAATCAAGCACTTCTGCTTCTAATACCGCTGGAGAGAGAGCAGACTCTCGAAAGACTGCCGCCGCCCCTACAGCCGCAAACACAGCGGCATTATGGGCCTGGTGATCTTCGGCGGCATAAGGATAAGGGATCAAAATCCCAGGCGTTTGGGTCATTGCCAGCTCCGTCAAAGTGCCAGCCCCGGAACGGCTAACGGCTAGATTCGCCCGCTGCCAAAGCCCAGCCATATCGTCATAGAAGGGCATCGATAGGTAGTGGGGATGCTCAAAGGCATCGGCGTCTGGATCATTATCGCCGGTTAAATGCACAATCCAAGCGCCTGTTTCTAACCAGGCGGGGGCACATTGGCGCACCAAGCGATTGACGGCCACCGCGCCCTGACTGCCCCCGGCAACCACAATCAGTAAGGCATCCTCTGGGACCGGCAGCCCACAATCACAGGGCTCAAAGAACTGGGATCGGACCGGCGTGCCCACAAAAACCGTCCTGGCTTTGGGTAAATACTGGGCAGCGGTTTCAAACCCCAGGGCCACAGTGCTACACCAGGGACTTAGCCAGCGGGTTACTTTACCGGGCAGAGCATTTGACTCGTGCAGGATCGTCGGTAGCCCCAGCGATCGCGCAGCAATAATGGCCGGCGCAGCAATATACCCTCCCGTGGTCAGCACCCCTTGAAATTGACCCTGGCGCAATAATTGCCGGACTTGCAGGACCGAATTGACTAATCGACTGGGGAGGGAGATCAGCTTGACACTAAAGCGCTGCTGAATTCCTTCCACTGGAATGGTATGCAGGGGATAGGCCGAGGGCACTAGACGAGTTTCCAGGCGGTTGGAAACGCCGAGCCATTCCACTTGGTAGTCCACCAGTTCCTCGCTCACAGCCAGGGCTGGAAACAGATGTCCCCCGGTGCCGCTAGCAGCAACCAGCAGTCGTTTGGCAGACCCTTCCGGGTCGGGAGCAGCTTTTACCATCTCCAAATCAGCCGAATCTTTTACAGAGGTCATTGTAGGTAATCAGGACGGGGAATCCCAAATAGTCATTATTCAATGTTTAAGGTTACTGTAGAATCAACAAGATTCACTGCATAGAAGTTCAAGATTTGGCGCAGATAAGTTAAATCCTGATCAATTCTTCATTCGGATCTCTTCGGCTGCTGACCTCCCATCTTCAACCATGACAATGCTTAATGCCGCTTTGCCTGATTTTTATCGTTTCCGCTGGCGAGGACGCCCCAGAAGCTGGCAGCTATTGCTGCTGCTTACGGTTGGGTTCACAGCTCTAAATGGGGGAAGCAGCGGCCAAGTTGAGGCCAGAACCCTTGGGCAGACAAAGCTTGCTCAAGCAGCCAGTCCAGCTTCTAATCAGGCGACACCGGCAACCAAACCCGCTACGCCTGCCCCAGATCAACTGAAAAACACCCTGGCGCAAATTGATGCAGCCGCCAGTCGCGAAAATATTCAGGGAGTTCTGCAGTTTTACACCCCCAACTTTAAGCAATCAGATGGATTAACTCGGCAAACCCAGGGACAAGCGTTGAGTGCTTTCTGGAAGCAGTACGAGCAGCTTACCTATCGGACTGAAGTCACCTCCTGGCAACCCCAGGGGAACGGCTATATTGCCCAGACAGTGACTTACATCACGGGCACCCAAGCCGGGCCGCGCAAAATGAAGCTGACCACCACCCTGACCTCCCAGCAGCGGCTAGAGGGACAAAAAATCAGCAGCCAAGAAATCTTAGCCGAGCGCACTCAGCTAACCTCAGGACAAAATCCGCCCACGGTTGATCTGAGTCTGCCTCAGCAAGTTGCCGTGGGGCAGACCTATAATCTCGATGCCATTGTCAAAGAGCCCTTGGGAAGTAATTTCCTCCTGGGGGCAGCTTTAGAAGAGCCTATCACCCCCAGCAATTATTTAAAGTCCGCTCCCGTGAAGTTAGAGGTTCTGCCTGCTGGGGGATTATTCAAGGTGGGTCAAGCTCCTAGTCAGCCGAGCGATCGCTGGATCTCTGCGGTTTTAATTCGCCAGGATGGCATGACCTTCATCACCCAGCGCCTCAGGGTCGTTAACCGGATCAGCCTAGCCACCCCTTAGTCCACAACCCAGCCTTGGGTATCGAGCCAATCATTTAAGTTTGCCTGGCATGACTTCTGACTTTTCTACCGCTGCAGCAACACCCCAGGGGATGCCGGATCAGATTTCTCAGGATATCGGGGCCTCCCAGATCCGGTTTAAAGCAGAAGCCGGACAGTTATTATTATTTCTGCCCACCACCACGACCGTAGACATAGACTGGCAAGTGCTGTTGCAGCATCTCCAGCAGCGTTTGAGTGCCGGAAATCGCTTTTGGCAACCCCATACCCCAGTCCACCTGATCAGCGGCGATCGCTTGCTGGATGCTCGCCAGTTGCAATTAATTGCCGATACCCTGGCTGAAGCCCAACTGCCCCTGCAGTGGGTTCACACCAGCCGTCGTCAAACTGCTGTAGCAGCAGCGACAGCGGGCTACTGCCTGGAGCAGAGTACGCCTCAACTGCCCCTACGCTCAGCCACCCCCACAGGATCAGCCTTGGCCGATCCCCTTTATTTGCAAACCCCTGTCCGGTCTGGGATCGAGATCCGTCACCCCGGCACCGTGGTTGTTTTAGGCGATCTCAATCCCGGTGGAGCCATCCTAGCCGATGGCGATATTTTGATTTGGGGGCGGCTGCGGGGGGTGGCCCATGCCGGTGCCAGTGGCAATCTCCAGTGTCGGATTATGGCCTTGCGGATGGAGCCGACCCAGCTGCGGATTGCCGATCAAGTTGCCCGAGCCCCGGAGCACCCTCCAGCTCAGTTTTACCCTGAGATTGCCCAGGTGGTCTCTGGGGGGATTCAAATTATTAGGGCGAGTCATTTCTCCCGGGATCTGTCTTTGCCTCTACCGAAACTGAGCGAATCATCCTAAACTAAGGTTTCCTGCCCAGCGATTGAGCAAGCCTTCCTTATCTAAATTATTATCTAATCTGTCTAAATCGTGAGTTTGTAGAGCCTATGGGTCGCATTATTGTTGTTACATCTGGCAAGGGAGGCGTGGGCAAAACCACCTCCACGGCAAATTTAGGGATGGCCTTGGCGCGCCTAGGCCGCAAGGTAGCCCTGATCGATGGAGATTTTGGGCTGAGAAATCTTGATCTATTGCTGGGGCTGGAAAATCGAGTGGTCTACACCGCTTTAGAAGTCCTGTCCGGGGAATGTCGCCTTGATCAGGCCCTGGTAAAAGATAAGCGCCAACCTAATCTAGCTTTGTTGCCAGCGGCTCAAAATCGCAACAAAGATGCGATCAACCCGGATCAAATGAAGCAACTTACCCACACCCTGGCTGAGAAACACGATTATGTTTTGATCGATAGTCCCGCCGGGATTGAAATGGGGTTTCAAAATGCGATCGCCGCCGCCAAGGAAGCCTTAATTGTCACCACCCCCGAAATCTCCGCCGTTCGCGATGCCGATCGCGTCGTTGGCTTACTAGAAGCTCAGCATATTAAGCAAATTCATCTGGTTGTGAATCGCCTGCGCCCCGACATGGTTCAGGTAAACAACATGATGTCCGTTCAGGATGTGCAGGATATTCTCTCGGTTCCGCTGATTGGGGTAATCCCTGACGATGAACGGGTAATTATCTCCACCAATCGTGGCGAACCCTTGGTTTTATCTGAAGATGGTTCCCTGGCTGGCATGGCCTTTAGAAATATTGCCCGCCGCCTGGAAGGGGAGCGGGTGCAATTTCTTGATTTAGATGCCGCCTATGACACCCTATTTACGCGCCTGCGACGTTTATTTAGTTCCCCCAGATAAGAGATTCGCCCTGGTAGCCGTTGACGATTAGATTTATTGCTTTCCTAATGCTTGCTTTAAGACTCCATGATTAGTGACTTTCTAGAACGCCTTTTTCCTCGCGCGGAGACCACAACCAGCCGTGAAGATGTTAAGCAGCGGCTGCAACTGGTGCTGGCCCACGACCGCTCTGACCTGTCTCCAGAAATGCTAGAGTCTATGCGGAAAGAGATCCTGGAGGTCGTCTCCCGCTACGTTGAAATTGACACCGATAAACTTGAGTTTTCACTAGAGTCCGATCAACGAACCACAGCGCTAATTGCCAATTTACCCATTCGCCGGATCAAGTCAGAGCCAGCCGAGTCTTAAGCCTGCCATGTTTATCTAGGGTTGCAGGAGCAGCAATGTCCAATTTGGAACTTAAAGTCTTGGGCGCGGTCGTAGTGCTAATTCCAATCTGGGGAATTGCCTCCCTGGCCAATCTCAATGTTCGCGGCAGCCAATTGCAACAGCGCCAAGCCAAGGTGGCCCCCAACTGGACTCCCTACCAATCGCGCTCAGCCGTAAAGGCCGAAATTGGGCCGCCCGTCGCCACCCCCTCTGCGCCCCAACCTAGCCCTGAAGCTCAACTGCCGACAACCTCAGCAACCTCCTCGGACACCGCCTGTCAAGCCCAACAGCCCATTTCTACTGCCGTGGCAGCAGCCCAAACTTACATTCCTAGAGAAGGGTTGGCCCTGGCCGACCCCAGCAATTACGGAGAACGATATACAAAAGATGTCTCCGGCAGACCTGTGAGGAATCAATGGCTGGTGGTTCTGCATGAAACCGTTGACTCTGCTGCCTCCGCAGTCAACTTTTTTCGCACCCCTCACCCCAACGATCTTGATCAAGCCAGCTATCATACCCTGATTACCCGAGATGGGACAGTGGTCTATGTGGTCCCCCCCGAAAAGCGCGCCTACGGGGCTGGCAACTCTGTTTTTGTGGGTGCCAACGGCCCAGAAACAGTGAAAACCGATCCAAACCTGCCCCCTTCTGTGAACAACTTTGCTTACCATATTTCCCTAGAAACCCCCCCCGATGGGGCCAATAACCGGCCTGGCCACAGCGGCTACACAGACGCTCAGTATCGATCTTTAGCTTGGATAGTGGCCAAAACCCGGGTACCGGAGGCCCGGATCGTCACCCACCAACAGGTGGATCGCTCTGGGGAGCGGGTTGATCCCCGCAGCTTTGATTCCCAAAAAATTCTCACTAGCCTTAGCCAGTTCAAACAAGCTGCAGCAGCACTGGCCTGTACTGGGCCAGCGGCCCAAGGTGAATAAGGCTACTTTAGTTGCTTGCTTTGGGCTAAAGCGCGCAGCTCCGCCAGGGGAAAAATTGCTGCAACCGTCTCGTAGGGGGCAATATTTCCCTCGGGACTAATCACGTACTGCCTGCCATTTGTTTGCTGAGATCCAACTACCAACCCAACTTCCTGGGCCAGTTGTAACCATTCTTGAAAGGTTCTCATTTCTGGCTGCTTCAGGATCAATTTACCTTGAGCATTGAGGGTATAGCCCTGGCCTACATAACCTGTGCGGTCATAGAAAATTTGATGAATGTACTGATCAAGCTTAAGTTCATCGGGAATTTTAGGGCGATAGTAAGCCTTCATTTGCTCCTCAACCCCCAACACTTGCAAGCGATCGTGGAGAGCCTGTTTGTCTTTGTTCCAGTAAGCCTGGCGAGCGGGTTCGTCTTGGAGAAACTCCATGACAATTGAGCTGGGAATACCGCCAATCGTGATTGTGTCTAGCATTTTGCTCAATGGCAGCTGACTGCTCAGGAGGGCCAGACCCAGGGCAGATGAGATCAGCAAAGCCACAATGATCACCACCGTCGGACGCCAAGCTGCTTTACCCATAATCTTTCAAACATTGTTTTTTTGAATCTTTAGGATAGCCCATGTACTGCTAAGTTCCTTGGCGCAAGGCGATCTACCTGCACAGGGTGATTCTAGTTTTGAGGCTGTACAGAAACAGGTTGGGGGGGCTATAGTCTTTGCTTAAGTGCTTACTTCGCCACCGGCAACCCAGTCATGGTGGTCTTCACTAGAGAACCAAAGACTAACTTGCGGGGGCATCTATCTTGTCAAAAAACCTATGAAAATCGCCCTAATTGCCCCACTTTGGGAACGAGTCCCGCCCTTTCGATATGGGGGCGTTGAGCTGGTAGTTTCTTTATTAACCGACGAGCTGGTGCGCCGTGGCCATCAGGTGACGTTGTTTGCTTCTGGAGACTCAATTACCAAGGCCCGTCTTAAATCGGTTCACGGCAAAGCTTTAAGGCTTGACACCCAGATTAAGGAGCCAACTCACTACGAGCAGATGCTGCTGGGGGAAATTTACGCCCATGCCCAGGAGTTTGATTTGATTCACTCGCATATTGGCTGCAGTGCCCTGGTTCCCAGTTGCTTGGTCAAAACACCGACCTTGCATACTTTGCATGGCATTTTTACCCCTGACAACGAGCAACTCTTTCGCCAATTTGCCCAGCAGCCCTACACCAGTATTACCAATGCTCAGCGAGAGCCCCGGCTGGGATTGAACTATATCCAGACCGTTTACAATGGGATTGCGATCGCAGATTATCCCTTCGAGCCCCAGGCAGATAATCCCCCTTACCTGGCCTTTGTAGGGCGAATTTCTCCGGAAAAAGGGCCGCAAAATGCAATCGCGATCGCCAAAGCCGTGGGGCTACCCCTGAAGATTGCTGGCAAAGTTGATCCGGTTGATCAAACCTTCTACCATGAATTGATTAAGCCGCTCATTGATGGTGAGCAAGTTCAGTATCTCGGGGAAGTTTCCCATGCCGAAAAGGTTCACCTGCTCTCCCAGGCAGCTCTCACCCTGTTTCCGATTACCTGGCGCGAACCCTTTGGTTTGGTGATGATCGAATCAATGGCCACCGGCACACCTGTGATTGGCATGGCCCTGGGGTCTGTTCCAGAAATTATCAACCAGGGTGAAACTGGATTTGTTTGTCAAACCATAGAAGAGATGATTGCCTGTGTCCCGGAGGCCCTTAACCTAAGTCGCCAGGTCTGTCATGACTACGTGGTTAACCGCTTCAGCGTCACCCAGATGACCGATGAGTACGAAGCGGCCTACAAAACCGTGCTAGAGAGATCCTCAGTGGCCCTTCCCCCCCAAACCTAATCTTTCACCTACAATCCAAAACATTTCCGGATTTGAGGGGGAGATGTTTCACTCCCGCTCAATCCCCTTGTTGAAACCCATCTGATTGCATGACGACCGATATTAAGCTAAACAACAAACGCTTTACCCCGGCAACAGCACAGCCATTTTCTGAGTGGCCTGGGGTTTTAAGCGAACGCCCTCACCCAACTTTGACCTTAAAAGACAATGACCTGTTTCTGGTCTCTGATACCCTAGGTAACATTTCCGGTCGCTCAGAAAGTGACACGAGTGCCAGTATGGGACTCTTCTGTGCAGATACCCGGTTTCTAAGCCGCTTGGAGTTGCAAATTCAAGGGCGATCCCCCGTGTTGCTGAGCAGCACCGCTGAAAAGGGCTTTGTTCTCTCAGTCCTGTGTACAAATCCGCACATTGATGATCAGCTTCTGGCCGACACCGTGGGGATTCAGCGGGAACTGGTTTTAAATGGGGGGCTGTTTGAAGAGTTAAAGGTTTCTAACTACAGCACCAGCCCAATCCAATTTGAGCTGAGCCTGAGTTTTGATGCTGATTTTGTTGATTTGTTTGAGGTCCGGGGCCGGGACCGGGAGGAACGGGGACAGATCCTGCGGGCGATTGAGGAGAAATCCTCTAAGTCAGATCAGCCAGAAGACACCCAGGAGCTGATCATGGCTTACCAGGGCCTGGACCAGATGATTATGGAGTCTCGAATCCAGTTTGTGAATCGAATTCCTGACCGACTCAAGGGATATACGGCGATTTGGCAACTAGAGCTGGCCTCCCATGAAACCCAAACCTTGGGCTATCGGTTACAACCGTTTACCAATGATCGCCCCACTTCCAGTGTGAGTGCGCCCATGACCCTGGTGCAAGCCAAAGCTGCGGAGTTTGCAGAACAGAAAACCTGGCGGGATCAAACCACCCAAATTAGCACCAATAGCCCCCGGATTAATCAGGTGATTCAGCGGGCCCAGCAGGATGTTCACTTGCTGCTGCAGTCCTTCAAGGGATCTAAAGCGCTTTCGGCGGGGGTGCCCTGGTTTTCTACCCTGTTTGGGCGCGACTCCTTGATCTCGGCCTCGCAAATGCTGATCCTAGATCCGGCGATCGCCCGCGACACCCTAAAACTGCTGGCCCTCTACCAAGGCCAAGTCGATGATGAGTGGCGAGAAGAGGAACCCGGGAAAATTCTCCATGAGATCCGAACCGGAGAGATGGCTCGCTGCAACGAGATTCCCCACACACCCTACTACGGCACCGTGGATGCCACCCCCCTGTGGCTGATGCTCTACAGCGACTACTACGTATGGACCGATGACCAGGAAACCGTGGAGCGACTGTGGCCCAATGCCTTAGCAGCAATGGAGTGGGTTGATCGCAACTGCGAGAAAACCGGCTATCTCAGCTATGGCCGTCGCTCTAAAAAAGGACTGGCCAACCAGGGCTGGAAAGATTCTGGGGACTGCATTGTCAATCGCCGGGGCCAGTTAGCCAACGGTCCGATTACCCTGTGTGAGGTTCAAGCCTATGTCTACGCCGCCAAGATCCGCCTGAGTGGGATTGCCCGGCTGATGCAGCGCCCTGATCTGGCAACCCGCTGGCAAGAACAGGCCAGAGACCTCAAACGCCGCTTTAATCGAGATTTCTGGCTAGAGGAGCAGGATTACTGTGCCCTGGCCTTAGATGGCGCCGGACAGCGGGTGGACAGTGTCACCTCTAATCCAGGACACTGCTTGAACCTGGGGATCTTTTTACCGGAAAAAGCTTACAGCGTTGCGGAACGCCTGCGAGCCCCGGACATGTTTAACGGTTGGGGAATTCGTACCCTGAGTCAGCGATCGCCGGCCTACAACCCCATGGGCTATCACATTGGCTCCGTCTGGCCCCACGACAACGCTTTTACGGCCCTAGGCTTGCGATCTCTCGGGCTAATTGATCAAGCCCTAGAACTGTCTCAGGGACTGATTGACATGACCCTGCGTCAGCCTTATGTGCGGCCACCAGAGCTGTTTTGCGGCTACGAGCGGGTTGCCGATAGTGAACCGGTTCGCTACCCTGTGGCTTGTTATCCCCAAGCCTGGGCCACGGGCACAATTTTTCAGTTGTTGCAGATGATGGCTAATCTGGTTCCAGACGCCCCCGGTAACTGCCTGCGAATTATTGACCCGGCCTTGCCGCCTGACTCCCTTAAAAGCCTGACTTTGCATAACCTGCGGGTCGGTCCAACTCTACTGGATCTTGAATTTGAACGGGTCGGCGCCACCACTGCCTGTCGAGTAGTCAACAAGCGTGGCAATCTGCGGGTCGTGATTGAAGCCTAATCGGGGGTTGTGCTTCCGGAGGAAGATTGGGCTATGAATCCACCCCAGTCACAGGCAACCGCTAAAATCAAGGAATGAAGCCTCACTGGAATTAGAGCATGACGCCGCAAACCTCCGTAGAATTTCTGGATGCCTACGACCTGATTGTCGTCGGTGCTGGACATGCTGGGTGTGAGGCCGCTCTGGCTGCAGCTCGCCTGGGTTGTCGGACGCTGCTGCTGACCCTGAATCTGGATAAAATTGCCTGGCAGCCTTGCAACCCGGCGGTCGGGGCTCCGGCTAAGTCTCAGTTGACCCATGAGGTGGATGCCCTGGGCGGCGAGATTGGCAAAATGGCCGATCGCACTTACCTGCAAAAGCGCTTGCTGAATAGCTCCAGGGGTCCAGCCGTCTGGGCCTTGAGAGCCCAAACCGATAAGCGGGAATACGCCGCCCTGATGAAGGGGATTGTCGAGAACCAGGAAAATCTTACCCTACGGGAAGGCATGGTCACCGATCTGGTTCTGGGAGACAACCAGGAAGTGATTGGGGTAGAAACCTACTTTGGGGTCGGGTTTAGCTGCAAAGCAGTGATTTTGACCACCGGCACCTTTTTGGGGGGGCGGATCTGGGTGGGCAATAAATCTATGCCAGCCGGTCGGGCGGGAGAATTTGCCGCTGAGGGACTGACCCAAACCCTCAAGAACTTGGGCTTTGAAACCGGCAGACTTAAAACCGGCACCCCCGCCCGAGTCGATAAGAGATCAGTGGACTACCGTCATCTAGAGGTTCAACCCCCTGACCCCCAGGTACGCTGGTTTAGCTTTGATCCCAGGGTCTGGGTGGAGCGAGAGCAGATGAACTGCTACATCACCCGCACCACGGCCCAAACCCATCAGTTGATCCGAGATAACCTGCACCTGTCGCCAGTTTACGGGGGTTGGGTAGACGCCAAGGGTCCCCGCTATTGCCCCAGTATTGAAGATAAAATTGTCCGGTTTGCAGATAAAGCCAGTCATCAAATCTTCATTGAGCCAGAGGGACGGGAGATTCCAGAACTTTATATCCAAGGGTTCTCCACCGGCTTGCCGGAGGCGCTGCAACTGCAAATGCTGCGATCGCTGCCGGGATTAGAACAATGCGCCATGCTTCGTCCCGCCTACGCGGTCGAGTACGACTACCTGCCAGCGACCCAGTGCTATCCCACCTTGATGACCAAGCAGATCGAAGGACTATTTTGTGCCGGGCAAATTAATGGCACCACCGGCTACGAAGAAGCTGCCGCCCAGGGGATTGTCGCCGGGATCAACGCTGCTCGGTTTGCCAATCACCAGGAGATGGTGATCTTTGCTCGGGAGCAGAGCTACCTGGGGACTTTGATTGATGATCTATGTACCAAGGATCTGCGGGAGCCCTACCGGATGCTGACTAGCCGCTCTGAGTATCGGCTGCTGCTGCGCTCGGATAATGCCGATCAGCGGTTGACCCCCCTGGGCAGAGAGATGGGCTTAATCAGCGATCGCCGCTGGGAGTTATTTACCCGCAAACAGGCCAATATCACTGCAGAAAAAGAACGCCTGCACGAAACCCGGATCAAACAGCTCGACCCGATTGGTCAGGAGATTGCCGCTCAAACCCAACAGGCAATCAAAGGTGCCGTTACCCTAGCAGATCTGCTGCGACGCTCTCAGTTTGATTACCTTGATCTGGCCCGGTATGGCCTCGACAATCCCACCCTACATCCCGCCGAAGCCGAAGCAGCGGAGATTGATATCAAGTACTCCGGCTATATTCAGCGGCAGCAGCATCAGATCAATCAAATGCTGCGTCAGGAACAGCGAAAGTTGCCAGCCGAGTTGGATTATGCCAGCATCCACACCCTGTCAATGGAAGCGCGGGAGAAACTTGCCAAAGTCAAGCCGCTGACGATTGGTCAGGCCGGGCGGATTGGGGGTGTGAATCCAGCCGATATCAATGCCCTGTTAGTTTATTTAGAAACGGCAAAGCG